>NZ_JBXWRD010000014.1:0-95615 GCF_059612725.1 Ruegeria sp. YKSF070
GGGATCAATCCCCGCCAGTTCCATCGTTGCGAGGATACGAGAATAGACGTCCCCCTTGCCCCAATGATCGGAAATCTCTTGTGTGTTGGTCATTTGCCCCCCTCTTTCCGACGTCACAATAGCACAGTTTATCGGGTCCTTGGAGTTCCGGGTCCGATCGGCTACCCGGTGGGAAAACGGCATCAACCCGGCGGTTTGTTGACTTCGGTGTCAACCCTCGCGGATTGCCGCCAGCAACCGCGCCTTTTCACCCATATCGTCGGGGCGCGAAATGACCTCGGCCAGTTCCTCGAGCGAAGCGATGGAGTGGCCCGCGCGGAAGCTGTCCACGTGGGGCAGCATCGCGCGGATGCCGCGCGCCTTGGGCGCGAACTCGGACCAGCGCAGGAGCGGGTTGAGCCAGATCAGCCGACGCGAGGACAAATGCAGGCGCTCCATCTCGGCGGCAAGCGCGTCCGGGTCGTCACGGTCGAGCCCGTCGGTGATCAACAGCACCACCGCGCCCTGCCCCATCACCCGGCGCGACCAGTCGCGATTGAAGGCGTGCAGGCAGGCGCCGATGCGGGTGCCGCCCTCCCAATCTTGGGCCTCGGCCCCGGCGGATTTCAGCGCGGCGTCGACATCGCGTTGGCGCAGATGCCGGGTGACATTGGTCAGCCGTGTGCCAAAGGTAAAGGCATGCACCTTGGCCCAGCCTTGCCCCTTGGCATTGGACACGGCATGGAGAAAATGCAGAACCATACGACTGTATTGACTCATCGAACCGGAAATATCGCAAAGCACGACGAGATTGGGCCAGCGTGGGCGCGGTTCGGCACGGGCGATATCGCGCAGTTCGCCGCCTTGGCGCATGGCGGCGCGCAGGGTGCGGGCGCGGTCGATACGGGGCCCCAGCACCGCCGCCTGTCTGCGTCGTGACGGGATCGGCTTTACCGGCAAGGTCAGCCGGGCCAGCATGCGTTTGGCGCGGGCGATCTCCTCGGTGCTCATCTGTTCGAAATCGAGCGTCTTGAGCTTTTCCTCGGCGGACATGGTGAGCGAGGCATCGACCTCGATCAGGGTTTCCTCGCCCTCCTTCTCGGGTTCGGGTTCCGGCAGCTCCGGCTGGTTCCCGTCGAGCAGAGCCTCGGCGGCGCGTTTCTCGGCGGCCTGCGCGCTGCGTTCCTCCTGCACGCCACGGATGGCGGGCAGCATCATCGACATCATGTGTTCCAGATAGCGCGGGTCACGCCAGTAGAGGCGGAAAACCTGGGCAAAGACAGCGCGGTGTTCGGGGCGGTTCACGAAACAGGCGTGAAGCGTCCAGTAGAAATCGCGTTTCTCGGTAAATCCGGCCGCCTCGACCGCGCGCACCGCGTCGATGACGCGGCCCGGCCCGATCGGCAATCCCGCCTTGCGCAGGGCACGGGCGAAATGGGTGATGTTCTGGGCCAGACGCGGGTTTTCCGGCAGGGCAAGCGGGGCGTATTCAGGCATGACACCCGCCTGCGCTGTTTCGAATAGCCGCTTTTCGTGCTATGGTGGCACAATTCATCAAGACCAAATTTCTTTCTTTCACCCTGCATTCAAAGGACAGACCATGAGCGATCTCCTTACCACCCATGCGCTGCTGGCGCCCGAGGCGCAGCATCCCGGACACTCGGCCCTGTGTATCGAACGGTTCGGCGAAATCGCCGCGACCACCGGGTTCAGGCCCGGCCTTGAAAGCGCGGACAATCTGGCCGAAACCAGCGTCTCGGGCTTTGCCGAGGCCCGCGAGGCCAGTGCCGCCGGAATGCCCGACGACGAGCTGGATGCGCTGATGCATGGCAGCGGCTTCCAGACCGAGGTGGTGATCGGCCTTGACGACCGTATCCGCATCAGCCCCGCCGATCTCTGGCCGTGGGCGGTGCATGGCCATATGGAGATGACCTTTCCCGATGGCCGCCGTTTCATCGGGTCTGGGACAATGGTGAACCGCCACCATGTGCTGACGGCGGGCCATTGCGTGTTTTCGCGCGACAGTGGCGGCTGGGCGACCGAGGTGATCTTTCAGGCCGCGCGCGACGATGGCGCGCTGCCCTTTGGCACCAGCCGCGCGGTACGCCTGCTGTCGGTGGCGGGCTGGACCAATGGCGAGAACCCCGAATTCGACATGGGCATGCTGATCCTGGGCGACGAGTTGGGCGACCGGACCGGCTGGCACGGCATCGTCACCGGACCCGAGGCGACGCTCTCGGACCACCGCGTCAACGTCTCGGGCTATCCCGGCGACAAGGGTGGGCGGACGCTGTGGACCCACAAGGACGTGATCAAGTCGGTCACCGATACCAAGGTGTTCTACGATATCGACACCGCCGGCGGCCAGTCCGGTTCGGGCGTGTGGTCGGTCTGGAACGGGCACGCGGGAGAGAAGGTTTGCGCCATCCACACCACAGGGTCGCAATCGGGCAATGGCGCGGTGCGGATCAATCGCGACAAGTTCGACCGTATCACCGGCTGGATGGCGCGCCACTGACCGCGGCCCGGTCGCGGGACGGCGCCTAGCCATGGGCGCTGCGTGGGGGCGCTGCCCCCACACCCCCGGAGTATTTCGGACCATAAAGAAGCATCAGGCGGGTTCCAGGGAGGCCTTGGCCTGATCGAGGATGCGTTTGGCCTCGGAGCCTTGCAGTTTCTGGATATCGTCCTGGTATTTCAGGATCGCGCCCAGCGTGTCGGCGATCACCTCGGGGCTCAGGTCGATCACGTCGAGCGCCAGCAGGCACTTGGCCCAGTCGATGGTTTCCGCCACGCCCGGTTTCTTGAACAGATCCTCGGTGCGCAGGGTCTGGACGAAGGCCACCACCTGGCGGCTGAGGGTCTCGGCGGCCTCGGGCGCGCGAGCATGCAGGATTTCCATCTCGCGATCAAAATCGGGATAATCGACCCAGTGATACAGGCAGCGGCGTTTCAGCGCGTCATGCACCTCGCGCGTGCGGTTCGAGGTGAGGATGACGATGGGGGGCTCGGGCGCCTTGATGGTGCCAAGCTCGGGGATCGTGACCTGGAAATCCGAGAGGGCTTCGAGCAGGAACGCCTCGAACGGTTCGTCGGTGCGGTCGAGCTCGTCGATGAGCAATACCGGAGCGCCCGCCGGATCCGGCCGCATGGCTTGCAGAAGCGGGCGTTCGACCAGGAAGTCATCCGAAAAAAGTTCGGTCTGGAGCACACCGCGGTCGGCGCCGCCAGCGGCCTCGGCGGTGCGGATGGCGACCATCTGAGCGGGGAAATTCCAGTCGTACACGGCCGAGGCGGCATCGAGCCCCTCGTAGCATTGCAGGCGGATCAGGCGGCGACCCAGAGCGGCGGCGATGGCCTTGGCGATCTCGGTCTTGCCCACCCCGGCCTCGCCCTCGAGAAAGAGCGGCCGCCCCAAGCGCAGCGACAGGAACACGACCGTGGCCAGCGCCCGACCGCAGACATAGCCCTGTTCAGCCAGCATCTGTTGCACCGCGTCTATGGATGGCGCCTGTGTCATGTCTGTCTCCGCTTTCCGTGTTGCGCCCAATGGGGCATCACCGGCGCGCCCGCGTCAAGCGGCAGAGGGGCGGTTTTGCGACACAAAGACTGCGACGATAGTCTAACACTTAGGGGTCTGTTGACGCTTGTACGCGCAAATGTCATGACATTGGAAACAATCGGAGGGCGGGAAAACCGCCCGCAAACAGGCGATGACAGCAATCTATTCCAGGGCAACCGGGACAAGTACATGCGGATAACGGCGGTGACCTGCGTCAAGAACGAGGGGCCGTTCCTGTTGGAATGGATCGCGTTCAACCGGTTGATCGGGGTCACCGATTTCCTGTTCTATTCCAATGACTGTTCCGATGGCACCGACCGGTTGCTGGATGCGCTGGCCCTGGCTGGCCCCGATCTGGCTGGCCTGTGTGGCAACGTCGTGCATCTACCCAATCCGGCAGAGGGTCGCAATTACCAGATGGAGGCGCTGAAGGATGCCGCCCATCGCACCGTGGTGCAGGCCGCCGACTGGGTCTGGATCGCCGATGTGGACGAGTTCCTGAACATCCATGTGGGCGACAACACCCTCCCCGCGCTGATCGCTGCTTGCGGCGACCCGGCGGCGATCTCGGTGCATTTCCAGTTCTTCGCCAATGACGGCATCGACGGGTTCGAGGACCGGCCGGTGATCGCGCAGTTCACCCGCTCTCACAATCCCGACATCTGGTGCGGTGAGACCGCGATCGAGGTCAAATCGCTGACCCGGCGCGACTTTCCCTTGCAGTATTTCGGCGCACACCGGCCCTTTTTCAGCAAGAAGCAGGGCAAGAAGAAGGGGCTGGCCTGGGCCGATGGGTCGGGTCGGCAGGTGCCGCACAAGTTCCTGATCGCGGCCAATCCGCGCCGCATCCGCAAGTTTCCGGCCAAGGGCGCGCGCGATTTTGCGACGCTGAACCATTACGCGCTGCGCTCGCTGGACAGCTACCTGGTCAAGAACGACCGGGGCGATGTGAACCGCGAGAACCGGGCCTTTGACGACAGTTATTGGCGCGAACGGAACGATCCGGCCTGGCAGGATACCAGCATCGCCCGCTACCTGCCGGCGCTGGAAGATGCGCTGGAGCAAATCAAGGCGCATGGCGAGATCGGCACCCTGCATGACGAGGCGGTGCGGCTGCATCGCGAAAAATGCGCCGCCCTGCTGGAACAGCCCGCCTATCGCGATATGCAGGCGCAGCTGCGCGCCGCCTCGACCCTGCCGCCGGGCGAGGAGGCCTTGTTGCAAGAATTGGGAATGATGTGATGGCACGGCTGAGAGTGGTCAATCTGGGCCTGCCCAAGTCGGGCACCACGACTTTAGGGGTGGCGTTGCGGGCATCTGGCCTGACGGTGGCGGACTGGAAGATCCGCCGCCATCAATCCACCAATCCGGCGGTGGCGCGCCATTTCGTGGGCGACCTGATGTATCGCGGCTATTTCGAAACCGGCGACCCGTTGCATCTGCTCGATGAATTCGATGCGATGACCGAGATCAACGTGGTGGGCGGCGATCTGAATCGCTGGCCGCAGACCGATTGGGGGCTGCTGTCGGCGATCATCGACCATCATCCCGACGTGAAATTCATCCTCAGCCATCGCGAACCAGAGGCGCATGCGGACAGCATGATCCGCTGGACCAATCTGGGGCGCAAGCGCCTGCGCATTTTCGACGTGCCGGGCCTGCCGGGCAAGTACGGCAGCGCGCCCGCCGATATCGTGCGCTGGATCGACGGGCACTCCCGGTTTTGCCGTCGGATTTTTGCCGGCGATCCGCGCTTTCTGGAATATGACATTCTCGACCCCGAGGCGCCGACCAAGATTGGCGCGTTTCTGGGCCTGCCGATCCAGTGGTGGGGTACCGTGAACGAGAACCCCGAAACCGGTGCCGAGACCATCACCGACGCGGTGACCGAACCAGAGGCAACCCCGACCGAGGATCCGGCCAGCTGATGCGTATCGTTCTTCATATCGGGCCCGAGGCCACGGGTGCGGATCGCATCCAGTCGATCCTGTCGGACAAACGCGAAGGGCTGAAATCGCAGGGCGTACTGTTTGCCCGCAGCCCAGGCAACCGCAACCACATGCGGCTGTATATGGCGGTGACAGACCCCGACCATGTGGACCCGTTCCGCTATAATCGGGGCTATGCCGCCCCCGAGGCACAGGCGGGGCTGCGCGATGCGATGCTCGAAGGGCTACGCGCCGAGATCGCCGCCACCCGCCCTGACACGCTGATCCTGTCGGCGGCACAAATGGCCAGTTCGATCCACCGCTCGACCGAGGTGGCGCGGCTGCGCGACCTGCTTGCGCCTCTGTCCGATGACATCCAGGTGGTCGCCACGGTGAGCGACCCTGCGCATATGCTGCTTGATCACTATGCCGCGCAGGTCTCGGAAGGTCGTGCCGCGCCGCTGGAGCAGGAGCTGGAGCTGATCGGCACGCCCAGCTGGTGGCAGGCGGCCATCGCGGCGATGCCCGCCATCGACCCGATCCGGGGCATCTTCGAAGAGACCCAGGGACCGGCCTTCTGGCTCGATCTGGTCGGGCTGGTGGACCTGTGGGAGGAAGGTTTCGGCACCGGAGCGGTGCGGCTGCTTTCGCACGATCCCGCCGACCTGGCCAGCCCCGGCGCAACCGAGCTGGTGCGCGAGATGTTCGGTATCCCGCGCGGCATCGGGCGGGCGGAACCGACCTTCGCCGCCCCCCTGCCCTCGGCTGCCACCCTGTCGCGCCAGCGCCGGTTCAACGAATTGCTGCTGCGCTACATGTCCAACGGCGACAAGGTGGTGAACCGCCAGCTGTGGCGCAGCCTGCTGGACGAACTCACCATCGACGGCCCGCCCCCGGCGCCGGATGGGCTGGCCGCGATCTCGGCCCGGTTCGAGGCCGCCAACAGCGCCCTGATGCTGGATCATCCGGGGCTGAACGAGGATCAGTTCACCCCGCCGCCCGCCGCCGATTGGGCCGAGGCCGATCCCGAGCGCGGCTTTCGCGCCTCGCAATACCTGCTGGCGGCGCGCTGGCGGATCGACAAGCTGAGCGCCGAACAGCTGGTCACCCGCGCCGAGCAGGTCACGGGCGAGACCGCCGGGACCACAGCCGCCATCGCCCCGCAGGTCGAGGCCGAAAGCGACAACAGCCTGAGCGAGACCGCCCGTCGGCTGATGCCGCCGCTGGCGGTGCAGAATTTCGAGAAGCTGCGCAAATCCTCCTACGCGCCGCATAACCGCATCGGCGCGGTCGACGAGGAACAGCTGGCCGCTGCCTTTTCTCCCGTCAAGCCGCGCAAGCTGGCCAAGGGCAAGACCGGCAATCTGATCGTCGGCTGCATGAAGAACGAGGCGCCTTATATCGTCGAATGGGTGGCCTATCATCGGGCCATCGGGGTCGACAATTTCCTGATCTACACCAACGATTGCTCTGACGGCACCAGCGAAATTCTCGACCGGTTACAGGAGCTTGGCGTGCTTCAGCACCGCAACAACGACAAGTGGAAAGGCAACTCTCCCCAGCAGCACGCGTTGAACCAGGCGCTGAAGGAACCGGTGCTGAAAAACAGCGACTGGATCATCCATATCGACGTCGACGAGTTCATCAACATCCGATGCGGTAACGGCACGCTGGACGATTTCTTTGCCTCCGTCCCCGAGGCCACCAATGTCGCGATGACCTGGCGGCTGTTCGGACATAACGGCGTGACCGAACTGAAGGACGAGTTCGTCATCGACCAGTTCGACGCCTGCGCGCCTAAATACTGCCCCAAGCCGCATACGGTCTGGGGCTTCAAGACCATGTTCCGCAATATCGGCGCCTATGAGAAGATCAGCTGCCACCGCCCCAACAAACTGGACGAAGCCTTTGAAACCAAGGTGAAATGGGTCAATGGCTCGGGCCAGGACATGACCGGAGAGGCGCTGAAATCGGGGTGGCGCAATTCCAAGAAATCCATCGGCTACGACCTGCTCCAGCTCAATCATTACGCGCTGCGCAGCGCCGAAAGCTTCCTGGTCAAGCGTCAGCGCGGCCGGGCGCTGCATGTGGATCGCTCGATCGGGCTGAACTATTGGATCCGGATGGACTGGAACGACCACCGCGATGTCACGATCAAGCGCAACCTGCCCCGGATGCGCGCCGAATATGAACGGCTGATGCAGGATGACACCCTGCGCGACCTGCATGCGGCGGGGCTGGACTGGCACCGGGCCAAGGCCGCCGAACTGCACGGCATGCCCGAATTCGAAGACCTGTATCAGCAGGCGCTGGAGGTACAGCTGAGTGGGACCGAACGCGTCGCGTATGCGCTGGCGCTGGATATGGAGAGCTGAAGCATGGCGGACGGATCCCAGACCAATGACGGCAAGTTCCTGATCTCGCGCGGGATGCGGTTTCCGCTCGATCCCGACATCCTGCCGAAACGGGTGCGGGTGCTGTTGCGCACCGATGGTTACGAGGCCAAGGAGGCGCGTGCCGCCTATCGTCTGATCAAAGAAGGAGACGTGGTAATGGAGCTGGGCGCCGGCATCGGCTTTATGTCCACCCTGATCGCCACCAAGACCCGCGCCGCCGAGGTGCATTGTTTCGAGGCCAATCCGCGCCTGATCCCCTATATCGAGGCAGTGCATGCCGCCAATGACGTCACCAACGCCCATATCCACCACGCGCTGTTGGGGGACAAGCCCGGGCGGCGCACCTTCTACCAGCGCACCTCGATCCTGGACAGTTCGCTCGACCCGCTGCCCGAGGATGACGACACGGTGGAAAAAGTACAGGTGCCCGTGCGCGGCGGCGCCAAGGCGCTGGCCGATATCCGGCCCAGCGTGCTGGTCTGCGATATCGAGGGGGCCGAAGTGGAGCTGCTGCCGCAGCTTGACCTTTCCGGCCTGCGCGCAGTGCTGATCGAGCTGCATCCGCAGTGGGTCGGCAAGGAGGGTATCGCGCAGGTTTTCGAGGCAATGCGCCGCGCCGGTCTGGTCTTCTTCCCGCGCTGGTCCCAAGGTAAGGTTGCGGTGTTTCGCAGCGATTGGTGAGGGCGCATGCGCAGTCTGGCTGTTTTGACGGTTCGCAACGAAGCAGCGTTTCTGCTCGAATGGTTGGCCCATCACCAGGCGGTGGGGTTCACGGATTTCCTCGTCTTTTCAAATGACTGCCAGGATGGCACCGACCAGATGCTGGATCGGCTGGCCGAAATGGGCCAACTGGTTCATCTGCGCAATGATGGCCCCTATGACAAGGGGGGCATCCAGTTCACCGCACTCAAGGCGGCCTCGAAACACCGGCTGGTCAAACAGGCCGACTGGATCCTGCCGTTGGACGTGGATGAATTCGTCAACATCCATGTGGGCGACGGCAGCCTGTCGGCCCTGTTCGAGGCCCTGCCCCACGCCACCGCGATCACGTTGACCTGGCGGCTGTTCGGCAATTCCGACACGCCGCGCTATGTGGATGCGCCGGTAACCGGGCAGTTCACCCGCTGTGCGCCCGAGATCATGTTCTGGCCCTGGCGCGCCTCGATGTTCAAGACGCTCTACCGCAACGACGGCACCTATCGCAAACTGGGGGTGCACCGCCCGCGCAACCCGGTGCCCGAGCGGCTGGAAACCTCACACTGGTATGACGGGCATGGCCGTGCGCTGGACGAAATGTTCCGCGAGAACCGGATATTCTCCAGCTATGGCCGCCCCAATTACGGGCTGGCGCAACTCAACCACTATCCGCTGGGCGCGATGGAAAGCTACGTGCTCAAGGCCGATCGCGGCCGCGCGGTGCATTCCGAGCACATGCTGGACGTCGATTACTGGGTCGAGCGCAATTTCAACACCGATAGCGACGACTCGATCCTGCGATATGACGAACGCAGCACTGCGTTGCGCCAGGCCCTGCTGGCCGATGCGAAACTGGCGCGGCTGCACAAGCGCGCGGTGGAATGGCGTCAGAAACGCTTTACTGACCTGATGAAGCAGGAACCCTATCGGGCGCTGTTCGCACGGTTGCTGATGACGCCACCCTCGCGCTTGATCAGCGCGGCCTCGGCCCGCACGCTAGTGGGGTTTGCCAATCTAGGCCGCATGGAAACCACTGCAGACGGTCCGGAAAACGACCCGAAACCGGCCTGAGTTTTGCCCAATTTGGCCTCAATTGCCATCTAGATCCTGTTCCCGAAACCTGCCCGCCACGAGGCCGGAGTATCGAGGACCAGTTATGCAGGACGCAAAGACGAGCATCGACGAATCCATCGCCGGGTTCCGTCGGGAGGTTTGGAAGCAGAAGCTTCTCGAACAGGCCGAGGCCGAGGGCATGGCCCAGGAACTGGGTCCGCGCCACTTTGCCACTTTCATCGACCGCGACCCCACTCTGATCGTGACCTTCGAAACCGCCGAGGGCATCCGCTCAATCTCGGAGACCCATCAACCCTTTGGCTTTGAACTGGTCAAATCCAAGGGCTGGTCGCATCTGTGCATCATTTCCGACGGCGACACATGGTTCCGCGATACCAAGGTCTATGGTTTCTTCGACCGGTTGATCGATGACGGCTTCTTTGAGGATTTCGACCGGGTCGTGTTCTATGGCGCCGGTCCTTGCGGCTATGCGGCGGCGGCGTTTTCGGTGGCCTCCCCCGGAGCGACGGTCGTGGCGGTACAGCCGCAGGCAACGCTGGATCCGCGCATGACCGAATGGGACGACCGGTTCACCGAAATGCGCCGGGTTTCGTTCAGCGACCGCTACGGCTATGCCCCCGACATGCTGGATGCGGCCGACCACGCCTTTGTTCTCTACGATCCCGCCGAATCACTCGATGCGATGCATGCCACGCTATTTGCCCGCGACAATGTCACCCGCCTGCGCATGCGCTACATGGGGGCCGAGTTGCAGGCGCGGCTGCTGGACATGAACCTGCTTTATCGCATTGTGCTGATGGCCGGCACCGGCAAGCTGAATTCCAGGAGCTTCTTTCAGGTATATCGCGCGCGCCGGTCCTATCCGCGCTACCTCAAGGGGTTGGTGGCCGTGCTAGACCGGCAGAACCGGCCCTATCTGAACATGGTGCTTTGCCGCAACGTGATCGCCCGGATGCCCGCACGCCGCTTCCGCCGTCGGCTGGAAGAGCTGGAAGAGGACGCGCGTGCCGGAAAGTTCTCGCCGCCCCCCGGTCAGGCCTGAGCCCGCAACAGCCGCTTGCGGACATGGTGGCGCCAGGCATGGGTGATCCGGAGCCAGAACAGCAAAAAGGGCGCAGCCAAGCCCGCCTCGACCTCGATTCGGTCAACCAGCCGCGCCCCTGCACCGGCGGGCAGCACCTGCAACTCATGCACCAGCCGTCGCAACCCATGGCCCGATTCCTCGGACACCATGCGCCGGGTGGCAGCATCGAACAGCGTGACCTCCATTCTGTAGGGCTGTGAGGGGAACAGGCCCAGCATCGACAGGTCGACATCGATCACCTGGCCCTGATGCACCGGCCCCGACGGCAGATGATCCAGCCGCATCCATGGTTGAATAACCGCGTCCAGCGTATCCAGGTCGGTGACAAGCCCGAACAGCCGATCGGGGTCGGCATCGTAGATGTGATCGAGTAATAGAGTCCGGCGCATCCTGTCCCCCAGAGCCTCAAGACTGCCGCGCAGCCGGTCCCCTGAGAACCGCGCAAATTGCCTCGCCCCCTTTCCCGAATGCCGCACCTGTGCTAGCGGGTCGCCATGACCCAGAGCCTCACGATCCGCCGCCCCGACGACTGGCACCTGCATCTGCGCGACGGCGCCATGCTGGCCGCCGTCCTGCCCGAAACCGCGCGCCATTTCGCGCGCGCCATCATCATGCCGAACCTGGTGCCGCCGTTGGTGACCGGAGCACAGGCCGCCGCTTATCGCGACCGGATCCTGACGGCATTGCCTGAGGGCATGGCGTTCGAACCGCTGATGACGCTCTATCTGACCGAAGACACCGATCCCGACGATCTGGCAGCAGCACATGCAAGCAGGCTGATCACCTCGGTCAAGCTCTACCCCGCCGGCGCCACCACCAATTCCGCGAGCGGTGTGAAGGACTTTGACAAGGTGCGCCCGGTGCTCGAACGCATGGCCGAAATCGGCTGTCCACTCTGCGTGCATGGCGAGGTCACCGATCGCGAGATCGACATTTTCGACCGCGAGGCGGTGTTCATCGACCGGGTGCTTGACCCGATCCGCCGCGCGACGCCGGGGCTGCGCGTGATCATGGAGCACATCACCACAAAGGACGGTGCCGATTACGTGGCGGCCAACCCCGAGGGTCTGGGGGCGACGATCACCGTCCAGCACCTGATGTTCGACCGCAACGACATGCTGGTGGGCGGTATGCGCCCGCACTACTATTGCCTGCCGATCCTCAAGCGCCGCCAACACCGCGAGGCGCTGGTCGCCGCCGCGACCTCGGGCGATGCGCGCTATTTCCTCGGCACTGACAGCGCGCCCCATCCGACCCATGCCAAGGAGGCAGAATGCTGTGCCGCGGGTTGCTTCACCGCGCCCATCGCGCTCTCCTGCCTGGCGCATGTGTTCGAACAGGCGGGCGCATTGGACAAGCTGGAAGGCTTCACCTCGCTGCATGGTCCCGCCTTTTATGGCCTGCCCGTCAATGACGACATGATCACGCTCAGCAAGGCCGACCCGCTCGACATCCCCAAGACCCTGCCCGCCGGGGATCACACCGTCACCGTTTTCGATCCGGGCGTGCCGCTGCATTGGAGCGTATCCGCCTGACATTCGAAAATCGCGGCGAGTGCCGCGCCCGGTTCGACCAGTTCCGCGCAAAGTCGCGAAAGTCTGGCGAGGGCTCGGCACGTGCGCTAGCATGTTGGCAATTCAAGCCACAAGCCCGATTTCGCACAATGTCTTCGCCAGAAACTCAGCAAATCCTCCAGATCGCGCAAAGCATCGCCGGCCAGGTCGGGCACGACATGCTGCGGCGGCTGATCGAGGCGCTGAGCTTGTATCTGGATACGGCCTTTGTCGCCGTCACCTATGGTGAGGGCGTTCCGCCCACCCACGCGCGCGCGCTCTACGCGCTGCGCGGACAGCAGGCCGTGCATGATCTGCGCTACCAGCTCGATGAAACCCCGTGCGCTCAGGTGTATCGCGGGGAAACCGTGACGATCCCTTGCGATATCGCCGAACTCTACCCGAGCGAAGCTGCCTACGAAGGCTACATCGGCATCCCGCTGCGGGATACCAGTGGACAGACGATCGGGCATCTCGCCATCTTTTCCAATGATCCCATTGTCGAGACAGAGTTGGCCACTGCCATCGCCCGGATTTTCGCCCAGCGCGCCGAGGCCGAGTTGCGCCGGTTGGCATTCGAGGCCGAAAGGCAGGAAATGATCGCCGAATTATCCGACCTCAATGCCAGCTTGCAGCGCGGATTTGATCGGTTGCGACACGAGAACGCCCAGAAAACCAGCCTGATGGGCGTGATTGCCCACGACTTGCGCGGCCCGCTTGCGGCAATCATTGCCCAGGCTGAACTGGGTCAGCAACACGGCGCGGTGGCAGTGCCCGATCTTGCCCGCATCGCGGTTGGTTTCGACAAGATTCTGAACGGAGCCGAACGAATGTCCGACCTGATCGCGGCGACACTGGAGCGGGTGCGTGCAGAAGGCGATGCCTTGGTGCTTTCGTTTCGCACTGTCGATCCTTCTCGGCTGATCGACATTGCCGTTGCAGCTAATTGCGATGATGCGCGGCGCAAGAATATTGCTCTTTCTTTCACCACGCCCGAGGACAGTTCCATTCAGGTCGAGGCGGACGATACCTACCTGATATCCGCTGTCGACAACCTGATCCGCAACGCAATCAAATACACCCGCCCCGGCGGTTCTGTGGATGTCGCCATCGCCGTTGCCGACGGGAATTTGTCTATTGTCGTCACCGATACCGGCCAGGGCCTGACCCAAGAGGACCTGCAACTGGTCTTTGGCCGCTTTCAGACCCTGTCGGCCAAGCCCACCGGCGGCGAAACCGCGACTGGTCTGGGGCTAGCCAATGTGCGCCAGATCATGCAGGCGCATAATGGCGCCGCAACCGCGCATAGCGCTGGCCGCGACAAGGGAAGCCGGTTTTGCCTCACCCTGCCCTTGCGCCAACCTGAAACGCCAAAGCCTGCTTGATCACGGCAGGGTCGTCGGGCTATGCCAGCGCACGACACAGCGCCGCACAAATCCGAACCAGAGAACATTGCCATGATCCCCGCTTCCTATCCCACCCGCGAAGAGATCGCCCGCCTGACCGCCCGCATGCTGCTGGAAATCGGGGCCGTGAATTTCAACACCGAAACGCCCTATATCCTGGCCTCGGGCCTGCCCTCGCCCAGCTATATCGACTGCCGCAAGCTGATCTCCTTCCCGCGTATCCGCTCCACCCTGATGGATTTCCTGACCGTCACCGTGATGCGCGACGCAGGTTTCGAGGCCTTCGACAATATCGCCGGTGGCGAGACGGCAGGCATTCCTTTTGCCGCGCTGGTGGCCGAGCGGATGGCGCTGCCGATGACCTATGTACGCAAGAAACCCAAGGGTTATGGTCGCAACGCCCGCATCGAGGGCGCCATGAGCGAGGGCCAACGGGTGCTGCTGGTCGAGGACCTGACCACCGATGGCGGCTCGAAACTCTCGTTCGTCGATGCGATCCGCGAGACGGGCGCAAGCTGTGGCCATACGGCAGTGATCTTTTACTACGACATCTTCCCCGAGACGGAAAAGACTCTGGGCGATCACGGGGTTGCGCTGCATTACCTCTGCACCTGGTGGGACGTGCTGGCCGAGGCCCGCGCGCAAAAGGCCTTTGACGAGGTCACGCTGAGCGGGGTCGAGGCCTTCCTGAAGGATCCGCGCGCCTGGCAGGCCGCCAACAAGCGCTGACGCCCGACGCGACGGCACCCGGGCGGCTCTTGGCCGAAAGACCCTGCCGCCCCACCAGATATTGACGTACCCCCTACTGATCCTTCAAGATACGGGGGTGCGGAGATATGCACAGCATATCCCCAGAAAACATACAACTTGGCCGACTCGCGACGCTCGGCTATGACCTCTGACCCAAGAGGCGGTAGAGCAGACATGAACGAGATCACCACAATCGGACAGGCAACTGCCGAAGTCCAAAACCCGGACACCATGCCGCATTCGGTCGAGGCCGAGCAGCAGCTGTTGGGCGCGATCCTGACCAATAACGACCTTTACGACCGGGTCGCCAATATCATCGGGTCCGAGCATTTTTATGACCCGGTGCATGCGCGGATATGGGAGGTGGCCGCCGCCCGCATCGCCAAGAACGCGCTGGCCTCGCCGGTGACGCTGAAATCCTTCATGGCCGAGGATGCGGGGCTGGCGGAACTGGGCGGCGCGGCTTACCTGGTCAATCTCGCCGGTGCCTCGATCAGCGCCTTTGCCGTGCGCGACTATGCGCAGATGATCTATGACCTGGCGATCCGGCGCGAGCTGATCCGGCTGGGCCGCGACATCTCTGACAAGGCGGCGCGCGTCGATGTGGCGAGCGAGCCCAAGGAGCAGATCGTCGAGGCCGAACAGAAGCTTTACAAGCTGTCCGAGCAGGGCCAGACCGACAGCGGATTCAAGAGCTTTCTCAAGGCTGTAACCGAAGCAGTCAATGTCACCAACCAGGCCTATCAGCGCGGCGGTGGCATGGCCGGCATCTCGACCGGGCTGGTCGATCTGGACAAGCAGCTGGGCGGGTTGCACCCGTCCGACCTGATCATCCTGGCCGGGCGTCCCTCGATGGGCAAGACATCTCTGGCGACCAATATCGCGTTCAACGTGGCCAAGGCCTATAAGCGCGGCCAGCGCCATGACGGCACCGAGGGCGCGGTGGATGGCGGTGTCGTGGGCTTCTTCAGCTTGGAAATGAGCGCCGAGCAGCTGGCGGGCCGGGTTCTGGCCGAGGCCTCGGAAATCTCCAGCCACAAGATCCGACAGGGTGACATGACCGAGGACGAGTTCCGCCGCTTCGTCAATGCCGCCAAGGATCTGGAAGCCTGCCCGCTGTTCATCGACGACACCCCCGCTCTGCCGATCAGCCAACTGGCGGCGCGGGCGCGGCGACTGAAGCGGACGCATGGGCTTGACCTGTTGGTGATCGATTATCTCCAGCTTTGCCGTGGCATGGCCGAGAACCGGGTGAACGAGATCGCCGAGATCTCGATGGGGATGAAGGCCATCGCCAAGGAGCTGAACATTCCGGTCATCGCGCTGTCCCAGCTTTCGCGTCAGGTGGAAAACCGCGACGACAAGCGGCCGCAGCTCAGCGACCTGCGGGAATCGGGCTCGATCGAGCAGGATGCCGACGTGGTGATGTTCGTGTTCCGCGAGGAATACTATAAGGAACGCGAAAAGCCCGGCGATCACGAGCTGGACCGGATGGAAGAGTGGAAAACCGCGATGGAGCGGCTGCACGGCAAGGCCGAGGTGATCGTGGGCAAGCAGCGTCACGGCCCCATCGGTACGGTCGAGTTGAGCTTCGAAGCGCAGTTCACCCGCTTTGGCAACCTGGTAAAGCCCTGGCAGCAGGGCGGCGAGATCGAAGGATACTGATCTGTCGCGCGTCGGCCGCTGTGGGGTGGGCAGTTCTGCACACCCTACGGACCTGCGACTGAACCCAACGCCCTGGCGGTGGCCCAATTTGGTGATTGGACCAAAGGCGTTCAGCCAGACCAATACTGATCCATGTCAAAGCATCTATTCCTGGTCGCGGCCTAGCTTTCGTTGAGGAGGCAAGGAACGGCGAATGACTGCTTTGTTCGAGATATTTTTCGGCTTCGGGTGGATACCGTTGCTGATTGTGTCGCTCATCTCTTTCTTCCGCGTCATAAGGAACTGCAGTTGGCAGCGTGTGCTGGTCTCCCTGTTGTCCTATCCTTTGACCTTTTTTGTTTTTCTTGAGCCAAGTTTGGCATTCTACTGTTTTCTCATCGGCGCTTGCCATGATTGGGGTGACGTCTTTGGTGGGTACTTTGTACTGATTTGGATAACTTCGGGCCTGCCCCTCTTCGTAAACACGATCCTGTTGCCCCCGCGCATCATAGATGGCCGCATTTCGAACAGGCCGGCCCTTTTGGTCTTTCTGATTGGCGTGGCGATCCCGATCGTTTTCTGGACGCTGGCAAGCGCCACCAGAAATCTTGAAGCCTGCTGGTCGGTTCACAAGAAGGATATGGCTGCCTGCGATCGCGTCATTGCCAGCCCATGGTCGAGCCGCAAGGAAAAGGCCTCGGCTCATGAAGGCAAGTCGTGGCTGTATCGCTGGCAATCGACCCCAAGCTACGAGAATACCACAGAAAGCCTGCTGGCTGCGCTTGCAAAGCTCCCCAAGTCTGAGCGTAGAGAGGCAAGCGGCCTGTTGATGCAACTCGCCGAGATCGAATTGAAGGAAAACGGCAATTACAAGGCCGCCATTGGCTATCTTGACCAGGCAATCGAGATACAGCCCGAAAACAGGTATTTTCGGTCCCTGCGGTCCGAAGCGCACATGTTGGCGGGAAACACCGCGGCAGCTATTGCTGACCGGGATGCTGCCAGTGCTCCTCCGGGTCAACGTGTGGCGGTTGCAGCAATGAGAGAGGCTTTCGAACTGGCGCGGGCCGGTCGGCAAGACCAAGCTATCGAGGCAATCAACGAACCTCTGGTTCTGGAGTTTCTCAAGAAACACCCGGAACGAGCCTTCTTCGAAGGATGCCAGGTCTTTCGCATGGCTGGAAGAACGGAACAGGCAGTCTCAAACTTCCTCTCCTTCGTGGACACCATCAGCCCGAAGTTCGATCAATCATGGAGAGGGGACAAGCAACCCAATGCCAAGCTGAGAAAAGCTTTGGAGATTTTTGCCGAGACCGCTGATTTATATGACGACGAGGGCAACCTGAGGGATGAGCCCAAGGATCGGTTGAAGGCATGCTTTGCTGACGATCAGTGCTACGACCGAATGTTCGAGGCGCTGTCGAAGGCAGACCAGAAAGACCATCGCTCAAGGTACTTCGGGTCATAGGCGCGGAGCGGAACTCTCACCCGCGGAGCGCGTAGAACACAGTCAGGGCCACACCAAAGCCAATGACCCCGCCCCGCAACAGGGTCTGGGGAATATGCCGGGCCAGCGTGCCGCCGCCATAGCCGCCCAGCGTGGCGCCTGCCATCATCACCAGCGCCTCGGGCCAGGCAACGGCGGCGCTGAGGCCGTAGATCGCCACCGCCAGCACGCTGATCCAGCCGATGACCGCATTCTTGACCGCGTTGGCCAGGTGGAAATCCTCGTATCCGGCAAGGATCAGCGCGGCGAGCATGATCTGGCCCAGACCGGCGCCGAAATAGCCGCCATAGACGGCAAAAAGAAACAGCATCACCCAGACCGTCCCCTGTCCCAGCGATCGGGTCGCCAGCCAACGGCGCAAGCGCGGCGCAAAGGCGAAAAGCGCCGTTGCGCTCGCCATAAGCCAGGGCACCAGGCGCTCGAAGAGACCGCCACCCAGCCCCACCAGCAACAGCGCGCCCAGCACTCCGCCCGCGCCGCAGACCGCCATCAGCGGCCAGAGCGCACGGCCGATGGCGCGCAGTTCGGCCCGATAGACAGGCAACGCGGCCAGATTTCCGGGCACCAGCGCCACGAAATTGGTGGCGTTTGCCACCATCGGTGGCAGCCCCGTCGCCATCAGGGCCGGAAAGGTGAAGAAGGTGGCGCCCCCCGCCACGGCATTCAACGCCCCGGCCAGCAGGGCCACGGCAAACAACACACCGGCGGTGATCGGGTCAGGCAGGGCCATCCGCCACATCTGAGCGCCAAGCCCGCGCGCTGGCAAGGGGCTTGACGCCAACCCGGCCGCTTGTCACTGATTGACATATGATATCGCGTCTTTCCCCCTTGCCACTCCGGGTGATCCTGGCCCGGCATTTCGGCCACCGCCGCAAGCGGTTTGCAGGTTAGCGACGGGTCTCGCACGCCCGTTTCCCCGACCCGCAAAGAGAGAAAGACATGACCGAATTCACCGAAATCCCTGTCATCCGGCTGGGCAAGCGCCCAGATGCCGAAATCGCCGCCGAGTTCCGCGCCGCCTATGGCGCCACCGGCTTTGGCTATGTCACCGACCATGGCATCGACCCTGATCTGATCGAGGCGCTGTTCGAGGCATCCCGCCGGTTTCATGCTCTGCCGCTTGAGCAGAAGATGGCCATCGCGGTCGACCGCAGCCATCGCGGCTATATTCCGATCAACAGCTCGACCGACGTGAACTCGACGCTCGCCACCGTGACCAAGCCGAACCAGTCGGCCAGTTTCATGATGATGCGAGAAGCCGCCGTGGCAGATCCGGACGAATATCTGTCAGGCCCAAATCGCTGGCCCAATCTGGACGGGTTCCGCGACACGCTGGAACAATACAGCGCCGCGATGAGTGCCCTAGGCAACCGATTGATGAGAATCGCACTACAAGCCGCTGGCATTACTGAAACAAATATTATGAACGCGTTTGAGATCCCGACCCTGTGGCTGCGCCTGCTGCATTACCCACCGCAGCCCCCGGCCAGCCCGGACGATCTCTATGGCTCTGCTCCTCATACCGATTTCGGCTGCCTAACCCTGCTGGCGCAGGACAGTGTCGGCGGGCTTCAGGTGCGCACCCCGGCGGGCCAGTGGGTCGACGTGCCCCATCGCCCTGGCGCGCTGGTGGTCAATGTGGGTGACATGCTGCACCGGATGTCGAACGGACGGCTCAAATCAACCCCGCACCGGGTGATCAACCGTTCGGGACACGAACGGTTCAGTTGCCCGTTCTTCTACGATCCGCATGTGAATACGGTGATTGAACCGCTTCCGGGAACCGGCGCGCCGAAATTTCCGCCGCTGCTTTTTGGCGATTTCCTCAGATCCGAGCTTGAAGCCGCCTATGACGCCCACAAACCCGCGTGCGCGAACGCCAATTCCCCTTGACCCCCGCGCCCCCCATGGCATGAACGGGGCATGAGTACCGCACATCTGACCATCGACCTCGACGCGCTTGCCGACAACTGGCAGGCGCTGGATGCCCGCACCGCCACCGAGACCGCCGCCGTGGTCAAGGCCGATGGCTATGGCCTTGGGGCTGGCCGCGTCGCCGCCCGCCTGGCCCGTGCCGGGGCCCGCAAGTTCTTTGTCGCCGCAGCCGAGGAAGGCGCCGCAGTGCGCAAGGCGGTCGGACCCGAACCGATGATCGGTGTCTTCTCGGGCCATATGGAAGGCGACGCCGGCATTCTTCGCGCCAACCGGCTGACCCCGATGATCAACTCGGTCGACCAGATGCTCCGCCACGTGGAGCAGTTGCCGGGCCACCGCTTTGGCATCCAGCTGGACACCGGTATGAACCGACTGGGACTGGAGCCTGAAGACTGGAGACACCTGCGCGAGATCGCGCTGCGCCAGAACCCGGTTCTGATCATGTCGCATCTGGCCTGTGCCGATGATCCAGACCATGACATGAACCGAGAGCAATTGCGCGTTTTCAAAGAGATGACGGACGGAATTAAAGTTCCGCGCTCACTGGCGGCCACGGGTGGTATCCTGCTGGGGCCGGATTATCACTTTGACCTCTGCCGCCCCGGCGTCGGCCTCTATGGGGGCGAACCGTTCGACGAGGCCAAGGCGGTCGTCACCCTCGACCTGCCGGTGATTCAGGTGCGCGACGTGGCCGAGGGCGAGACGGTGGGCTATGGCAACAGCTGGACCGCTCCACGCGCGTGCCGCATAGCCACTGTGGCGGCGGGCTATGCGGACGGGCTGCATCGCGCCATGGGGCGCGGGATCACGCTCTATGCTGGCAAGGTCGCCTGCCCGTTGGTGGGCCGGATCTCGATGGATCTGATCACTGTCGATGTCAGCGCACTGGAACACGAACCCGCCAGCCTGCAACTGCTCAACCGGCTTCAGACCGTTGATGATCTGGCCGAGGCCGCAGGTACCATCGGCTATGAAATCCTGACTTCGATGGGCCGACGGTATCGCCGCAGCTATGTCAGCCACTCGGCCAGCGCCGAGCGCGCCGTCGAATCGATCCGCGACAAGTTGCAGCGCCGCCCCGACCTGTTGCCGCAGAGCATCGCGGAATGAGCCCGCTTGCGCTCCTGGCGCGGCTGGGCCGGCTGGTCCTGTCGGTTCTGGCCAGCTTTGGCCGGGTGACGCTGTTTGCGCTCGACGCGGTCAGCCATATCCTGCGCCCGCCCTATTACCCGCGCGAACTGGCGGTTGCGCTGCTGAATATCGGCTGGCTGTCGCTGCCGGTGGTGGGTCTGACCGCCATCTTTACTGGCGGTGCGCTGGCCTTGCAGATCTATGCAGGTGGCGCCCGTTTCAACGCCGAGGCGGTGGTGCCGCAGATCGTCGCCATCGGCATGGTACGCGAACTGGGGCCGGTGCTGGTGGGGCTGATGATCGCGGCGCGCGTCACCTCCTCGATCGCGGCCGAGATCGCCACGATGAAGGTGACCGAGCAGATCGACGCGCTGGTAACGCTGTCGACCCATCCGATGAAATACCTGACCGCGCCCCGGGTTCTGGCAGCGCTGATCACGGTGCCGTTGCTGGTGGGCATCGGCGATATCATCGGCATCATGGGCGGCTACACCGTGGCGGTACAGAATCTGGGCTTCAACGCCGCCGCCTATCTGCAAAACACCGTCGATTTCCTGGAAACCCGCGACGTGGTTTCGTCGCTGGTCAAAGGCGCGGTGTTTGGCGTCATTGCGGCGGTCATGGGCTGTTATTACGGGATGAACTCGGGCCGTGGCGCCCAAGGCGTGGGCCGTGCCACCAAGGGCTCGGTCGAGGCGGCGGCGGTGCTGATCCTGGCGGCCAACTTTGTTCTGACGGGGGTGTTCTTCTCGATATGATCCGGATGGAGAATGTCCACAAGGCCTTTGGCCCCAACCACGTCTTGCAGGGGATGAACCTGCATGTACCGCGCGGCACCTCGATGGTGATCATCGGCGGCTCGGGCACCGGCAAGTCGGTGGCGCTGAAATGCGTGCTGGGGCTGATCAAGCCCGACAGCGGCAAGATCTATGTCGATGGCAAAGATGCCGCCGATACCAGCGACCGCGATGCGTTCCTGGCCCGGTTCGGGATGCTGTTCCAGGGCGGCGCGCTGTTCGACTCGCTGCCGGTCTGGCAGAACGTGGCCTTTCGCCTGCTGCGCGGCTCGCTGAAGCGTCCCCAGGCCGAAGCCCGAGAAATCGCCATCGAGAAACTGCGCCGTGTCGGGCTGAAACCCGACGTGGCCGACCGCTTTCCGGCGGAACTCTCCGGCGGCATGCAGAAACGCGTGGGCCTTGCGCGCGCCATCGCCGCCGAGCCCGAGATCATCTTCTTTGACGAGCCCACCACGGGCCTCGACCCGATCATGGCCGGCGTGATCAACGAGCTGATCCGAGAGATCGTGACCGAGATGGGCGCCACCGCGATGACCATCACCCATGACATGACCAGCGTGCGCGCGATTGCCGACAACGTGGCGATGCTGCATGGCGGCGTGATCCAATGGACCGGCCCGGTGGCGCAGATGGACGATAGCGGCGACCCCTATCTGGATCAGTTCATCCACGGTCGTGCGGAAGGGCCAATCGAGGCGGTGCGGTGAGCGGCCCAGCAGAAAATTCAACGAATTTTCAGGACCACCGCCTCAAATCGCCCTTGCCCCTCCGCCTCGCCACCCTCTCGCTGCTGATCCTCTATCCCATCGCCTGGTTCGCACCGCTGATGCGCGCGGGTTTGCTGCCGATCTTCGGCCTTTCCGAGATCAGCGTGATCACCGGGCTGCAAAGCCTCTGGGCCTCGGATGTGGCGCTGGCACTGATCGTCACCGCATTCGCCCTTTTCGCGCCCTATCTCAAGACCATAGGCACCGCCCTGATCCAGTGGAACCTGCTCGATCCTCGGGCACAACCCGCGCTGCATATCCTGGGCAAGCTCGCCATGGCCGATATCTTCCTGATCGCGCTCTACATCACCCTGGCCAAGGGCATCTCCTATGCCACCATCGAGGTCGCCTGGGGCCTCTATCTCTTCACCGCCTGCATCCTCGCGTCCATCACGCTGGGCCTGCTGACCGAACGCCAGCAAAAACAAACACCATAACCCCTTCCTCTTGCCCAAAATATCCCGGAGCGCGAGGCAGAGCCTCGCAAGAAACCGCCGCGACAGCGGCGCCCGGCCCAACTCCCGCAGGCGTCCCGCCAGGGGCGCCCGAGGGGGGCGGGAGCGCTCCGCTCTTGAGGTGTCGCCAAAGACAGGGCACTAAGCGCGTATGGCAAAACCCTCTTTCTCCTGCTCCGCCTGCGGAGCGTCCTTCACCAAATGGTCGGGCCGCTGCGAAGGCTGCGGCGAATGGAACACCATCTCCCAGGATGCGGGCCTGTCGGTGGGTCCGGCCAAGACATCGCTCGGCGCCAAGCGGGGCCGGGCCGTGACGCTTACCGATCTCGCCTCGGAAGAGACCCCGCCGCCCCGCGCGCTGTCGGGGATAGACGAGCTGGACCGGGTACTGGGCGGCGGGCTGGTGCCCGCCTCGGCGATCCTGGTGGGCGGCGATCCGGGTATCGGCAAATCCACCCTGCTTTTGCAGGCGGTTGCCGCCTTTGCCCGCAAGGGATTGAAAACCCTCTATGTCTCGGGCGAAGAGGCCAGCGCCCAGGTGCGCATGCGCGCGCGCCGACTGGGGCTGGCGGATGCGCCTGTGCAACTGGCCGCCGAAACCAACCTGCGCGACATCCTTACCACTCTCGAGGCCGAAAAACCGGGTCTAGTCATCATCGATTCGATCCAGACCATGTGGGCCGACAATGTAGACAGCGCACCGGGCAGCGTGTCCCAGGTGCGCGCCTCAGCCCATGAGTTGACCACATTCGCCAAGCGCACCGGCATCTCGGTGATCATGGTGGGCCATGTCACCAAGGAGGGCCAGATCGCGGGCCCCCGCGTGGTCGAACACATGGTCGACACCGTGCTCTATTTCGAGGGTGAGCGCGGCCATCAGTTCCGCATCCTGCGCAGCGTCAAGAACCGGTTCGGCGCCGCCGACGAGATCGGCGTCTTCGAGATGACCGGCGCCGGGCTCTCTGAGGTCACCAACCCTTCGGCCCTGTTCCTCAGCGAGCGCGGCGCCCCCAGCCCCGGTTCCGTGGTCTTTGCCGGGATCGAAGGCACCCGCCCCGTGCTGGTCGAGTTGCAGGCCCTTGTCGCCCCCTCGCCCCACAGCCAGCCGCGCCGCACCGTGGTGGGCTGGGATGGCGGGCGGCTGGCGATGATCCTCGCTGTGCTCGAGGCGCGCTGCGGCATCCCCTTTGCCGGGCTCGATGTCTATCTGAACGTGGCGGGCGGGCTGAAGATCTCGGAACCGGCCGCCGATCTGGCGGTGGCCGCCGCGCTTCTCAGCGCGCGCGAAGACCGGGCGCTGCCCGGCGATACGGTGATTTTCGGCGAAATTTCCCTCTCGGGCGCGCTTCGACCCGCAAGCCAGACGGAAAACAGGTTGAAAGAAGCGCAAAAACTTGGTTTCACCTCAGCCATCGCTCCGGCGGGCGGCAAGACCGGTACCCTTGAGGGGCTGGCGATGACCCGCCCCACCGATCTGGTCGGCTTTGTCGGCGAGTTCTTCGGAGCCGGATAACACCGCCCCCAAAGGGCAGCAAGGAACGGACAGGCGAGGGCCATGGAAGGTTTCACCATCATCGACGGGGTCGTTGCCCTGATCATCGTGCTTTCGGCGCTGTTGGCCTATGCGCGCGGCTTCGTGCGCGAGGCCATGGCCATCGCAGGCTGGATCGCGGCTGCGGTACTTGCCTTTCTGTTTGCGCCCAAGGCGATGCCGCTTATCCGCGAATTGCCGGTGGTGGGCGAGTTCCTGACCGACAGTTGCGAATTGTCGGTGATTGCCGCCTTTGCCGCCGTATTCGCTCTGGCGCTGGTGGTGGTCAGCTTCTTCACCCCGCTGTTCTCGTCGCTGGTACAGCGTTCCGCTCTCGGCGGGCTGGACCAAGGGTTGGGCTTCATCTTTGGCGTGGCGCGCGGCGTGCTGCTGGTGGCGATTGCCTTCTTTGTCTACGACACCGTGATGACCGGGCAGAATTTCACCATCGTCGACGAGAGCCGCTCGGCCCAGGTCTTTGCCCGGATGACCGGCAAGATCGAGCAACAGAACCCTGAGGCCGCGCTTGGCTGGGTCACCCAGCAATACGAAGGGCTGGTCGGCACCTGCGCCCAGTAACCGTTCGCGTCTGGCGCGAATCGCATTCGAACGCCCGCCCGGCTACGCCGCGCGGGCTTTCTCTTGGTTAACAGGACATTACCCCACGTTCTCGGGCATGGGGGGAATCCCGCAGCTGGGGCATGACTGTTCCGGCGCTGGCAACGGTTCTCGGATTTGGCCTTAATCGTGTCGAAAATTCGGCGGAATTCGGACCCCCTTCTGGCGGCAGTCCAGAACAGACGTCAGCGACAGGAGGACCCCCGATGCTGCTCTCTCATGATACTGCCTTTGCCCGCTTTGCCGCCGTAGCCCCCGCCCTGACGCCTCCGGTTCCCGGTCTGCCTGCCGGTACCCTGCTGGAAACCGAAACCGGCTGGTCCACAATCGAGGATATTCGCGCCGGTGACCGGGTGGCCACCATCGACGGCGGGTTCTGCAAGGTCACCGCTGCCCATGCGGTGACTGCCGCGCCCGCGCCGCTCTGGTGTATTCCCGGCGGCACGCTGGGCACCTGCTCGGACCTGCTGTTGCCCGAGGGGCATTTCCTGGCCCTGAACGGCCCCGACTGCCGCCGCCTGTTCGGCCTGCCCACCGTGCTGGCCCCGGTGGCGGCGCTGGCCGGGTTCGCGGGCATTCACAAGCGGCCCGCCGCGCCGCTGCCCGCCCATGACCTGCGCTTTGCCGAGGAAGAGGTGGTCTGGGCCCAGACCGGGGCCCGCATCCTGATGCCCGGCGAGACCCCCGCCCGCCATTTCCATCGCCTCGACTATGGTCAGACCCGCGCGCTGCTGATGCTGCGCAGCGGTGGCAATCTGGCCCCCGACCTGGCGGCGTGACCAGGAAGGGCAAGCACCCGTTTTCTCGCGGCCTGTCACGAAAGAATTTATGATCCTTTCGTGACACCCGGGGCCAGAGGCAGTATGTGGGGCCTGACCTGAAACGGAATCGGAGCTGCCCCCGTGCAAAGCCCGCAGACGCCCGCCCCGCGCTTTCCCATTGCCCATCCCTTTGACGACGACAAGCTGCGCGAGGAATGCGGGATATTCGGGGTGATCGGCGTTCAGGACGCTGCCAGTTTCGTGGCGCTTGGCCTGCACGCGCTGCAACACAGGGGACAAGAGGCCGGCGGCATCGTCACCCATGACCCCGAACAGGGGTTCAACTCGGCCCGCCGCTTTGGATATGTTCGCGACAACTTCACCTCGCAATCGGTGATGGAGACCCTGCCCGGCCCGCTGGGCATCGGCCATGTGCGCTATTCCACCGCCGGGTCCAAGGGTCAGACCCAGATCCGCGATGTGCAGCCCTTTTTCGGCGAGTTCGCCATGGGCGGCGCGGCGATTGCCCATAACGGCAACATCACCAATGCCAATGCCCTGCGCCGCGAACTGATCGAGCGCGGCTCGATCTTTCAATCCTCGTCGGACAGCGAGTGCATCATCCACCTGATGGCGCGCTCCTTGCAGCGCACCATCCCCGAGCGGATGGAGGACGCGCTGCGCCGGGTCGAGGGCGCGTTTTCGGTCGTGGCGATGACCCGGACCAAGCTCATTGGCGTGCGCGACCCGCTGGGCGTGCGGCCGCTGGTTCTGGGCAAGGTCGGCGATGGCTGGGTTCTGTCCTCGGAAACCTGCGCGCTGGATATCATCGGCGCCGAGTTCATCCGCGAGATCGAACCGGGCGAGATGGTGGTGATCACCGACAGCGGTGTCGAAAGCCATTTCCCCTTCCGCCCGCAACCGTCCAAGTTCTGCATCTTCGAACATGTCTATTTCTCGCGCCCCGATTCGATCCTGGGCGGGCGCAGCGTCTATGAAACCCGCGAGGCGATCGGTCGCGAACTGGCCAAGGAAAGCCCGGTCGAGGCCGATCTGGTCTGCCCGGTGCCCGACAGCGGCACCCCGGCGGCGATCGGCTTTTCGCTGGAAAGCGGCATTCCCTATGCGATGGGGATCATCCGCAACCAGTACATGGGCCGCACCTTCATCGAGCCCACCGAGCAGATCCGCAACATGGGCGTGCGGCTGAAGCTGAACGTGAACCGGGCGCTGATCCGCGGCAAGCGGGTGATCCTGGTCGACGATTCGGTGGTGCGCGGTACCACCAGCCGCAAGATCAAGGACATGATCCTGGATGCGGGCGCCAAGGAGGTGCATTTCCGCATCGCCAGCCCGCCCACCGCCTGGCCCTGTTTCTATGGCGTCGACACGCCCGAGCGCGAGAAACTGCTGGCCGCCACCATGACCGAGGACGAGATGCGCACCCATCTGGGGGTGGACAGCCTGAAATTCATCTCGCTCAACGGGCTTTATCGCGCCGTGGGCGAGACAAATGGCCGTGACAGCGCCTGCCCGCAATATTGCGACGCCTGTTTCTCGGGCGAATACCCGGTTCGGCCCTCGGACATGATCGAAAAGGGCTTTTCGCTGAAAGCCGCCGAATAGGCCGGGCGCAACGGCCCAAGAAAATTCGCCGAATTTTCTTGGCCACCGCACCGGCGGGATACTGCCGGGACGTGGATTGGCGACTTTCGCCCAGGGCGGTCCCCTGATAGAGCGCGCTGTCGAACAAATGGGCTGAAGACATCATGGCAAACGGAATCGTCGAAGAGGCCGCCACCCAGGCGGCGAAAATCCGTGCGAACGGCGTGACCGTTCTGGGCGTGTTCGGTGCTTCGGGCCATCTGCGCGCATTGGTGCGGCTGCCGGGAGGCAAGATTGAGGAAGTCTCTCCCGGTGACCGCACACGCGCGGGTGAGGTGCTTGGCATCGACGCCGAGGGTGTGGTGTTGCGGCATGGTGGCCGGACCCGGCGGGTCGATATCGCCGGCGGCTGATCCCCCCTTGACGCGACCGCCTGCCACCGTCAAACCGCAGCCATGACACAAGAGACCAAACTGGCCCTGATCACCGGTGCCTCGCGCGGGCTGGGCGCTGCCCTGGCCGAGGCCCTGGCCCCCACCCACCACATCGTTGCGGTCGCCCGTACCTCGGGCGCGCTGGAGGAACTCGATGACCGCATCAAGTCCCGCGGTGGCAGCGCCACGCTGGCGCCGATGGACATCACCGATCCGGCCGCCATGGCAACGCTCTGCCGTGGCATCCACGACCGTTGGGGGCGGCTCGACCTGTGGCTGCACACCGCGATTCACGCAGCGCCCCTGAGCCCGGCAGTATTCGTCGACCCCAAGGACTGGACCAAATCCATTGCGGTGAACGCCACCGCGACCTCGGTCCTGATCCCCTATGTGGCACCGCTGCTGGGCGAGGCCGGACAGGCGGTGTTCTTTGACGACCCCAAGGCCGGTGCCAAGTTCTATGGCGCTTATGGCGCCAGCAAGGCGGCGCAGATGTCGCTGGCCCGAAGCTGGGCGGCAGAGACCGAACGCACCGGTCCGCGCGTCACCATTGTAGAACCGGCGCCGATGGCGACCGCGCTGCGCGCCCGGTTCCATCCAGGCGAGGACCGCGCGGCGCTGACCCCGTGTGCGGACGAAGCAGCGCGAATCGTGACGTTGCTCTGAGCCCTATGGACGGGTCCGCCTCCGGCGGGAGTATTTGCGGCGGAATGAAAGGGATCAGCGCAGCGCGATGCCCTGACGGCCCGCCAGATCGGTGAAGAACTGCCACGCCACCCGGCCCGAGCGGGCGCCGCGGGTCGCCTGCCATTCGATCGCCTCGGCGCGCAGGGTGTCGGGAGCGACCTTTACCCCATAGGCGGCGCAGTACCGGTCGATCATCGCCAGGTATTCATCCTGATCGCAGGGATGGAACCCCAGCCAGAGACCGAAGCGATCGCTGAGAGAGACCTTTTCCTCGACCGCCTCGGAGGGGTTGATGGCGCTGGAACGCTCGTTCTCGATCATGTCGCGCGGCATCAGGTGGCGCCGGTTCGAAGTGGCGTAGAAGACCACGTTTTCGGGCCGCCCCTCGATGCCGCCATCCAGAACCGCCTTGAGCGATTTGTAATGCTGGTCATCATGGCTGAAGCTGAGATCGTCGCAGAACAGGATGAAACGTTGCGGCGCGGCCCGCAGGTGGTTGAGCAGGCGCGCGACCGAAGGCAGGTCCTCGCGTTGCAGTTCGACCAGTTTCAGCTCTGGGAAATCAGATTGAAGACTGCCATGCACCGCCTTGACCAGACTGGATTTTCCCATGCCACGGGCGCCCCAGAGCAGGGCATTGTTGGCGCCGTGGCCAGAGGCAAACCGACGGGTGTTGTCGAGCAGCGTATCGCGCGAGCGGTTGATACCCACCAACAGGTCGAGATCGACCCGATTGACTTGGGCCACCGGCTCCAGCCGGTCAGGGGAGACATGCCAGACAAAGGCGGGCGTGCAAGTGAAATCGGGCGCGCGCAAGGGCGCCGGCGCCATCCGTTCGAGGGCTTCGGCAATGCGGTTGAGCGCGTCGGTGTCCATGTCTCTCCTCCCTGCGGTCTGGCACAGAAACCATGTTCACGACCGCGCGGCAAGAGCCTGATCGCCCGGTTCGCAGGTTCTGACAAACGACGAAACGCCCCCGCATCTGACGAGCCACACAAGCACGAGGTTTGTCTGGATCCGCCACCTGTGCTTAGCTAGATCGGTCATGACCGTCTGGCGGAAGGGATTTGCCGCAATCGCCGCATCACGACCCGGACAAGACGGGCGCCCGGCCAAACTTCCTTGTGCGGGCAATCGCCGGCCTATCCCTCTCGATCCGGTCAAAGCTGCTGCCGGCGTTTCTGGGGGTAACATTGCTGCTGGCCGGATTGGCAGGGGTCGGGCTTGAGACGCTACGACAGGCCAATGCCCGAACGGAGAAGCTGTTATACGATCAGGACCGCATCGCCTTTTTCAACGATCAGCATGTCTATCTGAGCGATCTGGTTACCCTGGCCACGGCAATGGCCATCGACCCCAACGACGTGCAGCGTCAAAGGGCGAGCGGTTTCTTTCTCAACACCTCTTTTCTGCTCATCGAGGGGACCAACAATCTCGTGCTTCACACGGGTCAGGGGCTTCGCACATTCGGGCGGTCGGGGATACCCGACAATCGGGAGGTTTCAGACCTGCGTGCAGATGCAAAGCGCTTGCAAGCAATCGCCCGGCGCGCGGGCACATTGCGAGAAGACAGGGATTACAAGGCCGCGGGCGAAGTTGCCCGGCAAGAGTTCATGCCCATCGCGCTGCGCATGCAACGGGGCGCCTATTCCAAGGTGCAGGAGATCGAGGCGGAAATGGCCGAAACCGCACGAACCACGGCGCTTGCCTATGAATCCTCACGCGAAATGGTCATTGCCTCGGCCCTGGCCGTGATCGGAGCCGCCGTCCTGCTTGGCTATGCGATCTCAGGCTCGCTGGTCTGGCCTATCCGGCGGATCGGCGGCACGCTGCGGGCCATAGCTGGCGGAGATTTCGAGACCCGGGTCACGGTTGCCAATCGCGACGAACTGGGAGAACTGGCCCGCAACGAGAATGCCACCAGCGAACGTCTGGGCGACCTTTATGCCAAGGTCGCGGCGCAACGGGCCGAACTGGCGACCGAGCACGCGCGTTCGGAAAGGCTGCTGGGCAATCTGCTTCCGGCGCAGATCGCCGCGCGGCTGAAACAGGATCCCGACACGACGAGCGCCGACAAACTGCCGCTGGTGGCGATCCCTCGCCGTTCTTGTCGCCTTCACTCCACGCGCGGCCCGGATGACACCAGAGCAGATCGTCAACTTTCTCAATGGTATCTACTCGGAATTCGACAGCCTGGCCGAGCGACACGGGTTGGAAAAGATCAAAACCATCGGCGATTCCTACATGGTGGCCGCCGGCCTGCCGGTCGCCTGTGACGACCCTGCTCACCGGGTTGCCGGCATGCGCTCGACATGCTTGAGGTCGCCCGTTCCTTTGCCGACGGGACCGATATCCGCATTGGCCTACAAGCAGGTCCGGCTGTCGCGGGCGTGATTGGCCATCAAAAGCTGTTCTATGACGTCTGGGGCGAAACGGTGAATATCGCCAGCCGCATGGAAAGCCATGGAGAGCCAGGGCGCATAAAGGCCACCGGGCCAGTGCGGGACATGCTGGCAGACAGTTACGGGTTCGAACCGCGCGGACGGGTGAATATCGACGGTGTGGGGTTGGTCGAGACCTGGTGGTTGACAGGAAAACTGCCAGCGCCCCAGCATCCGGATGGCGCGACCGCGCCGGTTGGGAACTGAAAAGGCGCGCCGTCACAAGCGCGCCTTTTCATCGGTTTTCACGGTCTCGGTAAAGTGAGAGACCTACTTGCGCGCATCCTCTTCGCGCGCGTCCTGGTCGAACTCGGCCATCAACGGATCGTCGAACGCCTCTTCGTCGTCGTAATAGCCATCGGCCCGCAACTGCGCCTCGCGTTTCTTCTCCACCCGCGCCACAAGGAAGATCGAAATCTCGTAAAGCCCATAGACCACGGTGAACAGGATGATCTGGGTGACCACATCGGGCGGGGTTACCAGCGCGGCCAGGGTCAGGATCGCCACCATGGCGTATTTGCGCACGCTGCCCAGCCCCTCGGCACTGACCAGTCCGGCCTTGCCCATCAGCGTCAACAGAACGGGCAACTGAAAGCACAGGCCAAAGGCCATGATGAATTTCAGCGTGATATCGAGCGATTCGTTGACCTTACCGAAGAAGGTAATCTTGACCCCTTCGGAGGTTTCAGGAACCACCGCCACATCCGAGGGCACCGTGCCGCCGCCCCCCGTCAGCAGGTTGGCAAAGATCGAACTGACATCGGCAAAGCCCAGAAAGAACTGCATCGCCAGCGGCGTGACCACGAATTGCGCAAACGACGCCCCCAGCAGGAACATGAAGGGCGAGGCGATCAGAAACGGCAGGAACGCACCCTTTTCGGACCGGTACAGCCCCGGCGCCACAAAGCGCCACAGCTGATAGCCGATCACAGGAAAGGACAGCGCAAAGCCGAACACCATCGAAATGCGGAACAGCGTGAACAGATATTCCTGCGGCGAGGTATATTGCAGCGTGGGCGACGGATCGCCCAAGTCGCGCAGCGTTGCCTCGATCGGCGCCAAGAGGAACTGCAGGATCGGCTCTGCCACCGTAAAGGCCAGCACGATCCCCACGATAAAGGCCAGAACCGCCCGGATCAGCCGGGTGCGCAATTCGGCCAGATGCTCGATCAGCGGGGCTGAGGAATCGTCGATCTCGTCTGTCTTGCTCATGTCTCGGTTCCGGGTTTCAACGCCGCCTCGGCCTCTTGCGCCTTTTCAAGCTCGGCCGTGGCCTCGCGCAGGCGCCGCTCGGCAGCGACGCGCGCGGTGGCGGCCTGTATCTTCTTTGCCTGCTCGGCCCGCTCCGTCGCCAGCTTGCCGGTTTCGCTGTCAGGGTCGTATTTGGTGGGGTCCAGATCGGTCTTGAAATCGGTGGCCGCCTTGCGCACCCCGTCCATCGCGGTGCTGACAGGGTTGGTCGCCGCCTTCAGCCCCTTGGAGATATCCTTGACCCCCGCCTCGTCGGCGGCATCGTTCATGGCCCGGCTGAATTCACGTGCCAGCCCGCGGGCCTTGCCGACCCAGCGCCCGATATTGCGGAACAATACCGGCAGGTCCTTTGGCCCCACGACGATCAGCGCCACGACGCCGATCACCAGAAGCTCGCTCCAGCCCAGATCGAACATGCGCGGTTATGCCTTGTCCTTGTCGGCCTCGGGGGTGACGTCCTTGGCCACCTGGGCTGCGTCGTCCTCCAACTCCTTGCTGCCGTCGCTGACGCCCTTCTTGAAGGCGGTGATGCCCTTGCCGACCTCGCCCATGAGCGAGCTGATTTTGCCGCGTCCGAACAGGACCAGCACCACAACGGCGATAAGCAGAAGGCCGGGAAGACCGATATTGTTGAGCATGTGATCTCTCCTTGATCTCGTTGGGGCCTGCCGGCCCGCGCAAATGTCTCTGCCCCGGTCTACTCTTCTGATCTCGCGCGGCAAAGCTGGACAGGGTCCAGCAGGCCACGGAAAACCCGAAAAAACGACAAAGCGCCGGGACGGCGACACTCAACTGACAGGTTTATGTCAGTTGCAGGGGAATAGACCCAGCCTATCGCAACATGGACACAAGGAAAGCAGACCATGAAACAAACCGCGGAAATCGTCACCTTCGCACTGGCGCCCGGCGTGACCGAGGCCGAATTCGTCACCCTGAGCCAGGATACCGAACGCTTTGTGCGCGGGCTGCCGGGCTTTCAGCATCGCAGGCTCAGTCTGGGCGCCGATGGCCGCTGGACCGACTATGTCGTCTGGTCCGATGCAGCGGCTGCCGCAGCCGCGGCCAAGGCGTTTGAAAGCGCCGATTGTGCCGCCGCGCTCATGGTGGCAATCGCGCCAGAGAGTGTGTCCATGCGGCACGAAACAGTGCTCTGGCAGATGTAGACGCCTCGGTCAGGGCGCTCGTTTGCGCCTTGACCACCGCCCCCCGCCCGCGCGAAGGGTAGGCCATGCGCCGCACCGACCGCCTGTTCGACATCATCCAGATCCTGCGCGACGGGAAGCTGCACCGCGCGCGCGACATCGCCGAGCGGCTCGAGGTCTCGGTCCGCACCATCTATCGCGACATGGACACGCTGGTTGCCTCGGGCGTGCCGGTGGAGGGCGAACGCGGCGTTGGTTATTTGGTGCGCGAACAGATCACCCTGCCGCCGCTTAACCTGACGCCCGAGGAGCTGGAGGCGCTCAATCTCGGCATGGCCATCGTGGCCGAGGCCGCCGATCCCGATCTGAAGGCCGCCGCCCAGCGCCTGGCGGAAAAGATCGACGCGGTGCTGCCCACCCAGACCGTGGCCGAGGCCGATGCCTGGAAATTCGCGGTCTACCCTTTTGCCGATGCCGCCCGCGGGCTGGCGCATATGGCGCCGATCCGCGCCGCGATCAAGGCCCGCCAGAAGCTGCGGCTGATCTATCGTCGGATCGACGGGGAGCTTACAGAGCGCACCATACGCCCGCTGCATATGGAGTATTGGGGCCGGGTCTGGACGCTCACCGCCTGGTGTGAGCTGCGCGCGGGGTTCCGCGTGTTCCGCATCGACCTGATCGAAACGCTCAGCCCCCTGCCCGAACTCTTCCGCGACGAGCCGGGCAAGACCCTGGCCGACTACCAGCCCTGAGCGCGACAGGGGGCGCTGCCCCCGTCCTGCGGACTCCCCCGGAGTATTTGCGGCGAAATGAAGGGGCGGGTCTCCCTGCCGCTTCTTTCTGGTCGCAAATACTCCCGCCGGAGGCACGGGCCGCACGGCCCGTAACTGTCATTTCAGATAAGGTTCCGGATCGAAACTGTCGAAGCCCTTGCGCACCTCGAAATGCACATAGGCGTTCTCGCCGTCGCGCAAGCGGGCGATCTTTTGCCCGCGTTTCACGGTATCACCCTTGTTGACTTCGATCCCGTCCACATTGGCGTAGACCGTCAGCAGGTTGTCGGCATGGCGGATCACCACGATCGGCACCTGGTCGGCATCTGCGGTGATCGCAGCAACCGTGCCGCTCTCGGCGGCGCTGACCGCGCTGCCGGGCGCGCCGGCGATGTCGATCCCGTCATTCTTGCCCTTGGAATAGGGGCGCACGATCTTGCCCTTGACCGGGAATCCCAGGCGCGCATTGCTGCTGGCGGTGGGCTGACCGACCGACACATCGGGTTCCGCCGGCTTGGCGGCGGGCACCTTTTCCTCGGGCAGCGGCTTGGTTGCGCTGGGAGGCGTGGGCGTGGCCGACCCGGCCCCCGGCGCGCTGACCGCCGCGGTCGTGGTGGCGGCCGCGGCCTGTTTGGCGCTGGATTTCGGGGCTGGCTGATCCTTGACCGGGATCAGCAGATACTGGCCCTCGCGGATCGCGAAATCCGGACCCAACCCGTTCCATTCGCCCAACGCCTTGACCGGCACCTGATAGAGGCGCGAGATCGTATAGGCGGTCTCGCCACGCTCGACCTTGTGGCGCACAGGCTCGGGTGCTGCCGGTTTCGGCACGGGCTGGGCCGCGGGCTTGGCCGGTTCAAGCGCGGTGGTCTGGACCGGGGTCGTATCGGGGGCCTGGTCGATGGCGCTGCCGGCAAGGCTGGCGATATCGACATTGTTGCCCTGGCCGGACGGTTCCGCGACACGGCGCGGCAGCGCCAGCACCTCGTCCTCGCGCAGTCCGTCGGTCGGCTCCAGCCCGTTGAAACGGGCCACCTCGCCCACCGGCAGGCCGACCCGCTCGGACAGGGTCGCCACCGTGTCGCCGCGCTTGGCCACCGCCACCTGGTAATTGGGATACGAGATCACCCCACGCCCATCCGGTTTCGGCCGCGCGGCGGTGCGGGCGGTCTGGGCGGCTTCAGTCGTGTTGAACGCCCCGATCTGCCCGCGCAGATCATAATCCAGCGGCGCCTCGCAGGCGGCCACCAGGGCCAACGCGGAAAGGCCCATCATCGGGCGTGACAGAGTCCGGAACAAAGCGCTCATCATACAATCCTCAATGCCGCCCCCCATGTGGTCCGGGGGTTTGCGTCGTTCAATCTCTATTGGCGCGGGATATCCCCGTCACCCATCCTTGCCCAGCCCTTCGAGCAGAGGCACGAACCGGACCGGGCGCAATTCCTCATAGTCAAAGCCCTGTTCGGTGCGGCGCACCCGGATCAGTGTTTGAACCGTATCCGACTGCCCCACGGGCAGAACCATGATACCCCCGATCTTGAGCTGCGCCAAGAGCGGGCCGGGCGCATCCTCGGCAGCGGCGGTGACAATGATGCGGTCGAATGGTGCCTGATCGGGCAGACCAAAGGATCCGTCTGCGGTCATGGTGGTGATATTGACCAGCTGCAACTGCTGGAACACCAGTTGCGCCGCGCGCACCAACCGGGCGTGACGATCCACCGTGTAGACCCGCCGTGCCAGTTTCGCCAGGATCGCAGCCTGATAGCCGGAACCGGTCCCGACCTCGAGCACCTTGTCGCGCGGCGAGACCTCCAGCGCCTGGGTCATCAGCCCCACCACAGAGGGCTGACTGATGGTCTGGCCGCAGGCGATCGGCAGAGGCATATCCTCATAAGCGCGCTCGGAAAACAGGCCGCGCACGAACAGGCCGCGATCCACCTCTTCCATCGCCGCCAGCACCCGTTTGTCCGTCACCCCCTTGGAGCGGAGCGCGAACAGGAACTGCATCTTGGTTTCGGGATCGGGTCCGCTCATAGGGTCGCCTGCAAGGCCTCCAGCGCATCGTCCGCGGTCAGGTCCGCGCGCATCGGTGTGACCGAGACATAACCGTCAAGATTGGCCGCCGCATCGGTGCCCGGCGCGGTGCGCTGCTGCTGGTCGCCGCCCTTGATCCAAAGGAACCGTTTGCCCGCGGGCGACAGATGCGGCTCGGCGGAAAACCGCGTACCCTCGCGAAAGCCCTGGCGCACGGCACGGATTCCCTTGACCTCGGCGGCGGGGACTGGGGGGAAATTGACGTTGTAGAATAGCCGGTAATCTGGCCGTTCGTCAGGCCAGGTGTCGAGGATACGCCGGATCACCTGCGCCCCATGGCTTCGGGCAATCTCGAAAGGATCGGTGCGGCCATAGTTGCGCGGGCCGAAGAATTGCGAAAGCGCGATAGCGGGCAAGCCCTGCAATGCGGCCTCCATCGCGCCCCCCAGGGTACCGGAATAAAGCGCGTTCTCGGCGGCATTGTTGCCCCGGTTCACACCGGACAGGACCAGATCGGGCAACGCCTCTTTCATCACGTCATGCAGACCCGCCAGAACACAGTCAGCGGGAGAGCCTTCGGCGGCAAAGCGGCGCTCGCCCAGGCGCGCGATGAGCATCGGATGGGTATAGCTGATGCAATGGCCGACACCGGATTGCTCGAACGCAGGCGCAACGATCCAGACCTCGCCCCCTGGCCCCGCCAGTTCCTCGGCCACCTGCTCCAGCGCCGCCAGCCCCGGCGCGTTGATCCCGTCGTCATTGGTGATAAGTATGCGCATGTCGCCCCGCCCTGTTTGGCCCTTGATAGACGCCCCTCCACCGCGCGGCAAGCGCGCGCCGACGGACTGTTGCACGCCTGCGGCACCTGTGCCCTGCCTGCTATGAACACCCCTAACGAGGAAACACGTTCAGCGCGCGGCAAACGCCCAGAATTTCGCCGAAATTCTGGGACAAAAAATGGGACATTTTTTGCCACCGCTCTGGGCACGCGCTCAGCGCTTGAGATCCGCCGGAAACACGAAACAACGATCACGCCGGATGGTCAGCCACATGACCCGCCCTGTTTCCGGGATGAATACATTGGGCACTGTAGCCTTCAACAGAGAGCCATCGAAGTCCATGCGAAACTCCACAAGGCTCTCGCTGCCTAGAAACCGCGCCCGTTCGACCACCCCGCGCGCGGCGACGCCGTCGCTGGGCGTCGGCAACGGCCCCTTGCCACCCCGGTCGAAATCCAGCTTCACATGCTGCGGCCGGAACACGATATCGACCTCGGTGCGGTCCGGGATGCCCGGTGCCAGGAACTGGCCAAAGGGCGTCTGCGCCAGCGCGCCGGTGACAGTTGCCCGCAGAACGTTGATATCGCTGAAGAAGGCAACCGCCGCCCGGTCCGCGGGCCGGGTATAGACGTTATATGGCGCGCCCTGCTGGACGATCCGACCACCACGCATCAGCGCGATCTCGTCAGCCATGCGCATCGCCTCTTCCGGCTCATGCGTGACCAGCAGCACCGCCGCATCCTCTTCCTTGAGCAGCGCCAGCGTGTCGTCGCGGATGCCGTCGCGCAGCCGGTTATCGAGCCCCGAGAACGGCTCGTCCATCAACATGATGCGTGGCCGCGGCGCCAGCGCGCGCGCCAGCGCCACCCGTTGCTGTTCGCCACCCGACAGCTGATGCGGAAAGCTGTCGATATGACCGCTCAGCGATACCCGCGCCAGTAGTTCCTCGACCCGGGCGCGCTTCTCTTCGCGGCTGCCTTTCAGGCCAAAAGCGACGTTACCCGCCACGCTCAGATGGGGAAACAGCGCGAAATCCTGGAACATCAGCCCGATCGCGCGCCGCTCTGGCGGAACACGGAACACGGTGTCGCAGATCAGCTTGCCGTCCACGTAGATCTCGCCGCTGTCCTGCATCTCGACGCCGGCGATCATCCGCAGGGTGGTGGACTTGCCGCAACCCGAGGGCCCCAGCAGACAGGTCACCTGCCCCGCGCGAATGTGCAGCGACACGTCATCAACGACCCGGCGCCCGTCAAAGACGCGCACCAGATTGCGGATCTCCAGTCGTGGAGGTGTCTGTCCTGCCGTCACCTGCCGGGCCTCGCTGCCTATCCCAAGCCTTTTGGTCGGGAGTTAGCCCGGGGATAACAACCCCGCCCCCGCTGCGCAAGGCGGGACGCGTCAGCAGCAGCCCCCGGATGTGGCCGGCGCCACGGGTGAGAGACCGTTGAACGGCGACACGCCACCGCATCCGGCAAAGATGCCGTAATGGGTCGAGAAATCGCCGATGAACTGGAAATGCGGCGCAAACCGCGTCTCGGCCAGCATCCGCCAGGTATTGCCGCAGACCGGAAACACCTTGCCAGCCTCGATGACATGATGGTCATCCAGCACGAATTCATGCGGTGCATGCGGCACTGTGCCCTTGTAGATCACCGCCTGACCGTAATCCTCGCAATCGGGCTCTAGCCCTGCAAGGTTGAACAGCCGATAGGTCACCGACAGGAAACGGATCGGGCCGACACGGCGTTCCAGCTCTGGGTTCTCGATGGTCAGTAACCGGCTTTCGACCATGCGCGGATCGCCAAATCCCGCGCCGCGCGCCAAGCTCAGGAAATCGTTCCAGTAGAGCGCCCCCGACAGGCATTCGCCATAAAGCACCTCGTCGCGCGCCAGCGCCTCGGGAATCCGCCGGTCGGCGTAGACATCCGAGAAATACATCTCGCCCCCCGGTTTCAACAGCCGTTGCGCGCCACGCAGCACCGCCGCCTTGTCGGTGGCCAGGTTCAACACGCAATTCGACACGATGATGTCGAACGAGCCGGGCTCCAACGGCAGCTCGTCCAGCTTTTCGATATAGCCCTGGTGAAACTCTGTATTGGGGGCGGCATGGCCGAATACCTCGGCGTGATAGGCGCGGTGCGCCCGTGCCACCTCCAGCTGCGCGGGCGTCATGTCGACGCCGACCACCGCGCCGCTTTCGCCCACCAGCGCCGACAGCGCATAGACATCGCGCCCGGCACCGCAGCCCAGGTCGAGGATACGCGCGCCTTCCATCGCCTGGGGTGCGATCAGTCCGCAACCGTAATAGCGCGCCATCACCTCGTCATGCAGCTTGGCCAAAACCGGCTTCAGATGCGCAGGCACCGCGTCGGGCGTACAACAGGCATTGGTCTGCAAATCGGCGCTGCTTTGCAGCACCTCTCCGTAATAGCTCTGAACCGCTTCGTGAGTCATGTCACACCCTCCTGACCATCCCCCACGACCTAACCCGCGCCGTGATCATAGACAACGGAGCCCCACTCCCTCTGAACCAAGCGTGATCGCCCTTCATTTCGCCCAAAATACTCCGGGGGAGTCCGCAGCACGGGGGCAGCGCCCCCTGCCCGTTCACTCAAGCAGGGCAAAGCTTCCATAGGCGCGCACCCGGCCATTGACCTGCACCTCGACCCGGTGCGGGCCGGGTACCAAGGTAAAGGTGCTGGCGTCTCCCTTCAGCTTGTGACGCTTGGACAGCTGTAGTCGCCCGCCGCTCAACCTGCCTTGTTTCAATTTGTGTACCTTGGCCGAGACCTTGCCACCCGGGCGCTGGAAATGCAGGACATAGTCCACCAGCACCGGCACATCGCGGGCGCCGCTCAGGGTCACGCCGATCTCGACCGCGTCGCCGATCCGGGCCTCGCCGGGCAGGCTCAGTTGCACGTCAAGCGCCACATCGGGATCATAGCCCAGCGCCGCCATCGCGCCCGGATGGCCGGCCTTGACCAGGCCGCGCAGCGCGTGGCCGGTCATCCAGAACAGCTCCTCGGGCCGTTGCCGCCCCTCCTCGCGCCAGCCGCCAAGCCGTGTCAGCACCAGATCCGGCGCCTTTTTGGCGATGTCGTTCAGGTGATTGGCCACCGAGCGGGTGACATAGCGGGTGGGATCGCCGTGCAACCGGTCAAGCAACGGTAACGCGGCCTCCAGTTCCAGCGATACGCCCAACCCCCAGGGAAGTCGTGGGCGGGTGCCCTCGCTGACCAGTCGGCGGACATGATAGCTGTCATGCGCGCACCACTCCACCATCCGTGCCAGCACCTGATCGGGCCAGCGGTTCAGGAACGGGCGGATCGCCCATTCCATCGAAAACCGCTGTGTCAGTTCCGCCAGCAGGTCGAGCGCCAGGTCGGGATGCTCTATCCCCACAGCCGCCACCCACTCCCCCAGCGGGGCAAAGATGAAATCGCCGAAATCATCATCCGACCGCGTCGAATCCAGCGGCGGCGGCAGTGCCCGCAGGATCACCGGCGCCACCTCGGGCAATTCGCCCGGCACCGTCTCGGCCAGGCAGGCCGCAATCCAGTCGATCCGCGCCTTCAACTCCAGCTCGGGCAGTCGCGCCATCACCCGCCCCTGAAACCCGGATGCGTCAAAGCCGGGACCGTCGAACAGCCCGGCGAGATAGGCCACCTTGTCCGCGTTGAACAGCTGATCCTTGAGCGAAAACCCCTGCGCCATGCCCTACATCGTCAGGTTGGTGCCGCCGCCGTCGTGCAGCAGGTTCTGGCCGACGATGAAGCCCGCATGCTGCGAGCAGAGAAAAGCGCAGGTGGCGCCGAATTCCTCGGGCGTACCGTAGCGGCGCGCGGGAATCGTGGCGGCGCGCTCGGCGCGCGCCTCGTCGAGCGAGATGCCTTTTTGCTGCGCCACCGGGCCATCCAGCGCATTGGCGCGGTCGGTGGCATGGATGCCGGGCAGCAGGTTGTTGATCGTCACGCCAAAGGGCGCGACCTGCCGCGAGGTACCCGCGACATAGCCGGTCAGCCCGGTGCGGGCGGCGTTGGATAGGCCCAGCGCCGGGATCGGCGCACGCACCGATTGCGAGGTGATGTTGACCACCCGGCCCCAGCCCTTGTCGATCATGCCGGGCAACAGCGCCTTCATGAAGGCGATGGGCGTCAACATGTTGGCGTCCAGCGCGCGGATGAAATCGTCGCGGTCCCAGTCCGACCACAGGCCCGGCGGCGGGCCGCCCGCATTGGTGACCAGGATATCGACACCCTGGGCCGCCTCGATCACCTGCGCCTGACCCGCCTCGGAGGTGACGTCGCAGGCGACGGTGGTCACAGTCACCCCATGCGCGCCGCGAATCGCCTCGGCTGCCGCCTCCAGCGCCTCGGCGCCGCGCGCGTTCATCACCAGATCGACGCCCGCCGCCGCCAGCGCCTGGGCACAGCCCAGCCCCAGCCCCTTGGACGAGGCGCAGACCAGCGCCCGCTTGCCGGAAATCCCCAAATCCATATCGCGTTCTCCCCTCATGCCCTGTTGTTCGGAGCTAACATCATTTGCCCGCACTTCACCACCCGATCGGCGGATCCGCGCCACATTTTTGGTGCATACACTGTCGAAGCGCCCAACCGGGTGCTAGACTTTCTTGCAACCGGTACCCTGTTAACCAACATCCGGACCATCTCCGTGACCCGATACGCCCCGATCCAATCCGTTCCCGTCTATCTGGCCGAGGATTTCTCGGTGACCAATGGCGCCAATCTGGGCGATGCGGTTGCCCCGATGGACGAGCTGATGCTGGACGATGTCTATGGCATGGCGACAGACGCGCGGACCTGGCGGCTGGGGATCGAGGCCATGGAGGACGGCGGGTTCCGGATCGCCGGGGACACCGAGACCGGGCAGCCGGGCGCCGCGCTGCACCTGGATTGCGCGCTGAGCCTGATGAGTCCCGACGGCCATACCACCGACGCCATCCTATTGGTCGAACTCGACACGACCGGCCATATCGCCGAGCTCTACCTGTTGCCGCTGGCACCTCTGCTGCCCAAGACCGACTATACGCTGGTGGGCGTTGACCGCGACCGCGCAGGCCAGAAATTCGCCCAGGTCGCCTGTGTCTCCTTCACCCGCGGCACCCATATCACGCTGGGTTCAGGCGCACAGGTCCGCATCGAGGACCTGAAGGTCGGCGACCGGGTGCTTACCCGTGACGACGGCGTGCGAGAGGTGCGCTGGATCGGTCAGACCACGGTCCGGGCAATGGGCGAGTTCGCCCCCATCGTGATCCGCGCCGGCACGCTGAACAACGAGAACGACCTCGTGGTCAGCCCCGATCACCGGCTCTTTGTCTATCAGCGCCGCGACGAGATCGGCGTCGGCCGGCCGGAACTGCTGGTCAAGGCGCGGCATCTGGTCAACGGCGATACCGTGTTCGTGCAAGAGGGCGGTTTCGTCGACTATTTCCAGCTGCTGTTCGACCGGCACCACATCATCTATGCCGAGGGGATCGCGGCCGAAACCATGCTGCTCGACCCGCGGACCCGACCGGCGCTGCCGCAAGAGATGCTGGAGCAGGTCAGCCCGCTCCTGGACCAGCATGCAAGTGGCGAAGGACACGGGATGGATGTTGCCAAGGCGCTGCTCGACCGGCCCGATGCGATCGACCTTCTGAAACGCGCCTCGACCAAACGCTGAGCGTCACGTCGGCGTCGATCTGTCTGGCCGGATCACTCACGGCATCGCGACCGCCACGACGACCTCTGCGTCTTGACCTGTTGCCCCCTCTGCTTATCCTGCCGCGACCCGTGAACAGGAGAAGCCTCATGCCGTTGCGCCCCATCCCTCTTTTTGTCGCCCTGTTTGCCGCAAGCGCGGCGCTGGCCCATAGCGGCGTCAGCAACCCGGCGGTCAAGGCGCGGATGCACGCGATGATGCAGATCGCCGACAATACCAAGATCCTGGGTGCCATGGCCAAGGGCGAGGCCGCGTTCGATGTCGATGAGGCCCGAGCCGCCGCCGCCGCCATTGCCGCCCATGCGGCCAGCGTTCCAACACTGTTCATGGCCGAAGAGCACGATCCGAAATCCGAGGCCCTGCCCGCGATCTGGCAGGATTTCAACACCTTCGGCCAGAGGTCCGAGGCACTGACACTGGCCGCCGCCGAGGCGGCCGCAGCAATCGAGACCGAGGCCGATCTGAAGCCGGCACTCGCGCAGATCGGCAACACCTGCAAATCCTGTCACCAGGATTTCCGCAAACCCTCGTAAACGCGCATTCTTGCAAGGGCGGCGCAACCTGCTATACGCGCCTGCATGTTGGATATCGCCTCGAACCGCCCTGCTTTGCCGCCCGAGATCGCGCGGCGCCGCACCTTTGCCATCATCTCGCATCCCGATGCGGGAAAGACCACGCTGACCGAAAAGTTTCTGCTGTTCGGCGGCGCGATCCAGATGGCCGGACAGGTGCGGGCCAAGGGCGAGGCGCGGCGCACGCGCTCGGACTTCATGCAGATGGAAAAGGACCGGGGCATCTCGGTCTCGGCCTCGGCAATGTCGTTCGATTACAAGACGTTCCGGTTCAATCTTGTCGACACGCCCGGCCACTCAGACTTTTCCGAGGACACCTATCGCACCCTGACGGCGGTGGATGCGGCGGTGATGGTGATCGACGGCGCCAAGGGCGTTGAAAGCCAGACGCAGAAACTGTTCGAAGTTTGCCGGTTGCGTGACCTGCCGATCCTGACCTTTTGCAACAAGATGGACCGCGAAAGCCGCGACACGTTCGAGATCATCGACGAGATCCAGGAGATGCTGGCCATCGACGTGACGCCCGCAAGCTGGCCGATCGGTCAGGGCCGCGATTTCATCGGCTGTTACGATATCCTCCGCGACCGGCTGGAGCTGATGGACCGCGCCGACCGCAACAAGGTGGCCGAAAGCATTGAAATCAATGGGCTTGACGACCCCAAGCTGGCCCAGCACGTGCCCGCGCATCTGCTGGAACAGTTGCACGAGGAGCTGGAAATGGCGCGCGAGCTCTTGCCCAAGCTCGACCCGCAAGCCGTGCTCGAAGGGCATATGACGCCGATCTGGTTCGGCTCGGCCATCAACTCTTTCGGGGTCAAGGAACTGATGGACGGGATCGGCAATTACGGTCCGGAACCGCAGGTGCAAAGCGCAGAGCCCAGGAAGATTTCCCCTGAAGAAACAAAGGTTTCAGGGTTTGTCTTCAAGGTTCAGGCAAACATGGACCCCAAGCATCGCGACCGGGTCGCCTTTGTCCGTATGGCCTCGGGCCATTTCAAGCGTGGCATGAAACTGACCCATGTGCGCACCAAAAAGCCGATGGCGGTATCGAACCCGGTACTTTTCCTTGCGTCGGACCGCGAACTGGCGGACGAGGCCTGGGCAGGGGATATCATCGGCATCCCCAACCACGGGCAATTGCGCATCGGCGACACCCTGACCGAGGGCGAGGCGCTGCGGGTGACCGGCATCCCCTCGTTTGCGCCGGAACTGTTGCAGGGCGTGCGCGCGGGCGATCCAATGAAGGCCAAGCACCTGGAAAAGGCGCTGATGCAGTTTGCCGAGGAAGGCGCCGCCAAGGTGTTCAAGCCGATGATCGGCTCAGGCTTTATCGTGGGCGTCGTGGGCGCGCTGCAATTCGAGGTTCTGGCCAGCCGGATCGAGCTGGAATACGGCCTGCCGGTGCGGTTCGACGGCTCGCAATTCACCAGCGCCCGCTGGGTTGCGGGCGACAAGGCGGCTATGGACAAGTTCATCAACGCCAACAAGCAGCATATCGCACATGACCATGACGGCGACGTTGTCTATCTGACGCGTCTGCAATGGGACATCGACCGGGTGATCCGCGATTACCCCGAGCTGAAGCTGACCGCGACCAAGGAAATGATGGTCTGACGGGCGGCGGTCTTAGCTCTCGTCGCCCTTGTAATAGCCGATGACATCCCCTTCTGTCGTGCAACCCAACCCGTTCAGCAAGCGGTTCGAATAGTTGAAATAGGCGCAGACCTGGTTCACCTCCAGGATCTCGCCATCGTCGCAGCCTGCCAGTTTCAGAGCCTCGAAATCCGATCTGACCATCCTACCGACCCCGGTGGTCAGCTTGGCGGCATAGCGCAGCAGGGCCAGTTCCTTGCCCTCGAACGCGTCCTCAGGCCGCTGTGCCTTGAGCGCGATAAAAATGCGGTCCGATCGCGGCTGGTCCCGGAGCAGGTTGCGCACGTTCATGAAATGATGGGTCAGCGAATAGGTACAGTCGTTCAGGATCGAGGTATAGCTGGCCACGACCTCGAGAAACCAGAACGGCAGGGTGTTGTCGTCGGAATGCAGGACCGAGCGATACAAGGTGACATGACCGTTCATCGTTTCGGGGCGCAGCGAATGCACCCGCATGACGGTGTCGACCGTGCCATGGGGCGTGCGCGCCCGGTCGAGCAGTTCTTTCAGGCGCCCGTCCGCCGCGTCATCCCCGATCATCTCGATCCAAGCGCTCATCTCGTATCTCCCTTGCCGCTGTTCAACGCCAGCAGCCCTTGCTAGCATCTTCCCATGCAAGAGGCCAATATGCTTGACCATAAGGAAGACCTGCACGCCGGAGCGGTCAATCTGCTGACCCGTTGCGGCGGCTTGTCGGCAGGGGACTCGGTCTTGATCGTGCGCGAACCGCCCGGTCTGGGGTATTACCGCGAATGCATCGTGGACGGCCTGATGCATGCGGCGCAGAGCCTCGGAATCCGTGCCACGGTCGTTATGGCCCCGTTCACGGAAACCGCGACCGCGCCGGACAATGCGCTGGCCGCAGCGATGCAGGCGGCGGACCTGACCGTCTTTCTGGCGCGGTTGGGCGATCAGCTCAGGTTTCAGGACCTGCCGGGCACAATACGTGCCATCGTGTGTTATGCGCTGGACGGGGTCATGCTGGGATCGGCGTTTGGTCGACTGGACCACGCAGCCATGGTTCAACTGCGCGACCGTATCGACAGCGCGATGGGACAGGCCCGGAGCATAACGGTCACCTGCCCTGCCGGAACCGATTTCACCGGCCATGTCGCGCCGGTTGACGCAAAGCCAAAGGACACCAACACGATCCGGTTTCCTCTGTCGGTGCATTCCCCGGTGCCTGCCGTAAACTTCAGCGGTCGTATTGCACAACGCGGTTTCCTGGTCGGAACGGGATCACGCTTCTATCAGCCCTATGCCTGTGCGCTTGAGGACGTGCTGTTCGTCGAAATCGAAGGCAACCGGATCACCGGGTTTTCCGGCACCGCATCAGATGTGGCCCGCGCCGAGGCGCATTATCGCGGGATCGGTGAAAGATACGGTATCGACCCCTATTTCGTCCATTCCTGGCATTGCGGCATCCATCCCGGTTGTGCGTTCCGGGATCCGGCGCGGGACAGTTTCGAACGCTGGAGCGGCAGCGCCTTTGGCAACCCGCGGCTGCTGCACGTGCATACCTGCGGCGCCTATGCGCCGGGTGAAATCTCGCTCAACATCCTCGACCCGACAATCACCGCCGACGGTATCGCCCTGTGGCAGGCGGGTCGGCTGGTGCCCGAGGCCATGCCGGGGGCAACCGAGATCCTCGACCGTCATCCGGATCTGCGCGCCGCTTATGACGCGCCCGCGCAAGACTGCGGGCTTGGGCCTGAGGGGGCCTTAAGCTTCGCCTGAGGTCTCGGCGGCGATCACCTTGTCCACCTTGGACCGGAACCGCATCGCACCGGCATCCAACCCAAGGTTCATATACGGCGTCTTGCGGTTTTTCATGCCCTCATGCACCGCCTCCAGCACCGCCTTGTCCTCGTTGAATGCCATGGTCGCACCTTCGAACATCCGTTTGTTGATGGCCTCGTCGCCCGCATCGGTGTTGCGGTGCTGAAACCAGAAATACAGCGAATTGTCCGCATCGACCGGGGTGATGAAGTTATAGGAGATGTTCAGATAGGCGTCGTCGGGCAGGATGGCATCGGGCCCGCCGGTGCCCGCTCGGGTGTAGACGCTCATGTTGATCGCGGTGGATGGCAGGCGGCATTCGTAATGCTGCTTTCGGTCGGTATTGTCCCCAAAGGCCAGCATCGCCCGATAATAGGGCGGTGCCGGTTCCGCCATGATCCAGCGCGAGACGATGACCCCGTCGTCCAACTCTTCGATATCCAGCGGGCGTGTGTCGGTCCCTGCCCCGGCAAAGCTGGTGACATGGACCCAGGCGACGTGGCTGGGATCAAGCAGGTTGTCCATCACGTAGAGATAGTTGCAGGCGATCTGCAGCGCGCCACGCTCGGTCCGGCCCCAGGCGGGATTGTCGAAATTGGGGATGTCCATGATCGGCCCCGGTGCCCGGTCGCCCATCCAGATCCAGAGAAACCCATAGCGGTCCTCGACCGGATAGCTGCGGACCCGGGCGCGCTTCGGGATCGGGTCGCCCTGCGTCGGGGCGGATACGCACGCGCCCGAGCAATCGAAGGTCAGTCCGTGATAGCCGCATTCCACAGTGTCGCCCTTGAGATTGCCCATCGACAACGGCAGCTTCCGATGGGGGCAGGCATCCTCCAGCGCGGCCGGGGTTCCATCGGTTTTCCGGTAGAATACGATCGCCTCATCCAGCAAGCGGAGCGGTTTGAGCCGGTCGCTGAAATCCTCGCTGCGCCCGGCGACATACCAGGTGTTGCGGATGAAACGGTCCGATTGCATCAGTTGCCCCCCTTGAACGTGTCATAGGCCTTGAGCGCCTTGGCGGAATAGGCATAGGACGGCCCGCCACCCATATAGGTCGCCATGGCCAGCGCCTCGCACAGTTCGGGTCGGGTCAGGCCGAGGCGGATCAGGGATTTCACATGGAACCCGATGCAACTGTCGCAGCGCGTCGCGATGGCGATGCCCAGCGCCATGATCTCCTTGGTCTTTTCGTCGAGCGCGCCGGATTTCTTGGCAGCGGCGCCCATCATTCCGAACCCCTTGACCGTCTCGGGTATCTCGGGGTTCAGGACCGCGAGATCCGCGACGATCCCGTCCATGAAGGCTTCCCAATCCATTCCTATCCCCTTTCGTCCGACCCCATGCGGCGTTCCAGCCACCGCACGCCCGCGCTGATCACAAGCACCAGAACCAGATATTCTAGGATCAGCAAGGTATAGATTTCCAGCGGCCGATACTCGGTCACCACCAGTTCATTGGCCCGCCGGGTCAGCTCCTGCATGCCGATCACCGAGGCAAAGGCCGACATCTTGACGATATAGATGAACTGGTTCGCAAGCGGCGGCAGGATGCGCCGGATCGCCTGCGGCAGGATCACATAGCGCATGGTCTGAAGATAGTTCAGCCCGATGGTCTGGGCCGCCTCGGTCTGCCCCCGCGCGATGGACTGGATCCCGGCCCGATAGATCTCGGCGGTAAACGCGCTGTCCGAGATCGCCAGCGTGATGATCGCGCCCCAGAACGGGTCGATCGGGATATCCAACCCCATCGAGCGGAAGATGATCGGCAGCCCGTAGAACACCCAGAACAGCATCGGCAACAGCGGGATCGCCCGGACGAACTCGACATAAACGCGGTTGATCAGCCGGACATACCAGCGCGACGACAGGCCGGGCAGCGCGACGAGCAAGCCTAGGACAATGGACAGCACCGCCGCGATGACCGAGATCAGGATCGTGGCCCCCATGCCGCCGATCAGGAACTTGATGTTGACCCAGCCCGACGGCGTCCAGGGGTTGATCACATACCAGCCCCATGTCGTTGACGAGGAACAGCCCGACAGCAGGGCCAGCGCGGCAAGGGAGAGAAGAAGGCGCATCAGTGGCTCAGTATCTGGCTAAGGAAGGTCTGGCAGCGGCGCGATTTCGGGTTCCCGAAAAACTCGGCCGGTGCGCCTGTTTCGACAATCTCGCCGGCGTCCATGAACACCATCTTGTCGGCGACCTTGCGGGCAAATCCCATCTCATGCGTCACAACGATCATGGTCATGCCCTCCTCGGCAAGTTTGACCATCACGTCCAGCACCTCCGAGATCATTTCAGGGTCCAAGGCCGAGGTCGGCTCGTCGAACAGCATCACCTTGGGCTCCATGCACAGGCTGCGGGCGATGGCGACGCGCTGTTGCTGGCCGCCGGACAGCTGACCGGGGCGCTTGTCGGCCTGTTCGGGAATTTTCACCCGCTCCAGATAACGGCGCGCCCGGTCCTCTGCCTCGCTGCGGCTCAACCCGCGCGCTTTCATCGGGCCAAGCGTCAGGTTCTCCAGTACGCTCAGATGCGGGAACAGGTTGAACTGCTGGAACACCATGCCGACATCACCGCGCAGATCCTCGGGGCGCTCGCTCACCTCGGATCCATAGATGCGGATGCTGCCTTTTTGATGGGTTTCTAGCCGATTGATGCACCGGACCACCGTGGATTTGCCCGATCCGCTTGGGCCGCAGATCACCACCCGCTCGCCACTCTTCACCGTCAGGTCGATATCTTTCAGCACGTGAAAATCACTGAACCATTTGTTTACACTGACCATTTCGATGGCGATATCGGTCATTTCCCCTCCCCGGCCCTCCCCTGAGGGAAGATTTTTCTTGAGGCTGAAGGGGAATGGCCACAAGTTCAAGTGTCAAAGCGTACAAGTAAAGCAAGCGCGAGAAACAGGGAGACGACGATGAAACACTGGATGACAATCGCTGCGGCGGGCGTTCTCAGCCTTGGTCTGGCTGCTGCGGCACAGGCGCAATCCGCGCTGAACGATATCCTCGACAGCGGCGTTCTGAAATTCGGCACCACGGGGGACTGGAACCCGATGTCGGTTCGCGACCCGGCCACGAACAGCTACAAAGGGTTTGATATCGACGTTGCCAACGAACTGGCCAACGACCTCGGCGTTACCGTCGAATTCGTGCCGACGGACTGGAAAACGCTGGTCAACGGTGTCGTGGCGGGCAAGTACCACATGACCGGGTCCGCCTCGATCAGCCCGCCCCGAATGAAGGTGGCCGGGTTCTCGGAAAGCTATATCGCGGTCGAGATCATGCCCTTTACCATCCCTGCAAAGGCGGGCGACTTCGATGGCTATGACAGCATCAACCAGCCCAATGTGAAGGTGGCCACCACGCTGGGTACCACGTTCGAGGCGCTGGCCCGCGAATGGTTCCCCAATGCCGACATCAAGGTGGTCGAGGCCCCGGCCCGTGGTTTCCAGGAGGTTCTCGCTGGACGCGCGGATGTGTTCATTACTTCCAACATCGAAGGCTCGACGCTGAAGGCCAAGCATGGCGTAGTCCAGGTTCCCAATACCGAACCGCGCTCGCCCTCGCCGATCGCGATGCTGTTGCCGCAGGATGATCAGGTGTGGATCAACTACGTCAACAACTGGGTCAAGGTGAAACAGGCCAAGGGGTTTTTCGAAGCCACCAAGGCCAAGTGGGGCCTCTGAAGCGCCGCATAAGCGGTCGAGAGGTCAAGGTGACGGGGGGCATGATCCATGCCCCCCTTTTCAATCGGACAGGTGGGAAACATGCGACTGGATCAGGCGACCTGGCCCGAGGTGGATACCTATCTGGCCGATCATGACGGGATCATCTTGCCGGTCGGTTCGACCGAACAGCATGGCCCGATGGGCCTCATCGGGACGGACGCCACCTGTGCCCAGGCCATTGCCGAGGCGGCGGCAGAGATCGTCGAGACCTTTGTGGCGCCGACGCTGGCCTATACCCCTGCGCCGTTCAACACCGGGTTTCCCGGCACCGTGTCAATTTCCGAACAGCTCTTTGCCGACCTCTTCGCCGAGATCGTGCGCGGGCTTCAGGCGCAGGGGTTTCGCCGGGTCTATGTCCTGAACGCGCATGGGGCGAACCTGGCACCGATGCGCCGCGTTGCCCGGTCTCTCGATATGGTGCACATCCGCAGCTGGTGGGAGTTCGACGAGGTCAACGCCCTGCGCCAGTCTTTCTTTGGACAGTGGGAGGGCATGCACGCCACGCCTGCGGAAATCTCGATCACGCAATTCCTGGGCCGGCGAGTGGCGCCGGGTGCCGCAGCCACCCCACCCCGTCTACTGACTGCCGAGGACATCGCCAGCCGGGCCGGCGACCGGCATGGGCCACCCGACCTGCACCGGCGGGAGTTTCCCGATGGCCGGGTCGGCTCGCATTCGGCGCTTGCCACCCCGGAATACGGCGCACAGCTATTGCAGGCAGCGGCCAGAGGGGTTGCCGCCGACTATCAGGCCCTGCTTTCGGGCGCCCGGACCTAGCGCTGATCGCTCGCCGACTCGATATTGCTCTGCCGAAAGGCCTCAGAAGAGTTGGTGTGCGGATAGTCTTGCTCCGGGACCGGGACCCCGAGGAATGCACAAAGCGGTTCCCAGCCCGTCCCAAGCTCATAGACAAGCAGGCGATCCGCGGGGATTGCAGATTTCACCTCGGCGACATGCCGATCGAATTCGGCAATGGCCCGTTCGCGACTATCGAAACGGTCTGCGAGGAAAACTTCGATGAATTCCTGCATGCGGCGCTGATGCACGGCCTCGGGTGGCATCTCCGTCTCGCGAAAGACCTTGATGGTCTTGGAATAGGAGTTGTACCAGCCTTCGGCGTCGCGGACCGACAGGATCACCTTGGCATCGGGATATCTTTCAGCCGCCTCCCGCCATAGATGTGCACCGGGCCAATCGACCTGCGACCGGTACCCGTCGAAAAGCAGGTCAAGATCCAGCGGCGCACCCCCGCAGAAATGATCATGCCATGGCTCTATCTTTTCGGGATTGTCGCGGATCTCGTACATATGGTGGCAGGGACCAAACCCCAGGATCGTCAATGCTGCGCGCAGCGAGTCGGTGCCTGTCCGCCCGAAACCGGCGCCGATGATTTCCAGTGCCATCGGTATCTCTCCTTCAACCGAAGCCGTGTCAGCGAAGCATGGGGCGCGGAAACGCGGCTGGCAATCTATTCTTGAAATGGCAGATGAGCATCACTTCTCTGGATGTCATGCGCCGCCGGATCCCCTAAGTTGCCCGAAGCACACCATTCAGGAGCCTGACCCCTCAGATGACCAAGATATCCGATCCCTTGTTGGCGCAAATCCGTGACCGATTTGCCCAGGTCGAAAATTGCCCGGTGCAGGGGCGGCGCATCTTCTTTGAAAACGCCGGTGGTGCGTTGACGCTGAAAACCGTTCTGGAAAGCTCTGCCATCCATGCCGCCATCCCCGACAACCAGGGACGCGACAATCCCGGCAGTCATGCACTGGTGGCGACAATCAACAAGGCCAAGCAGGACATGGCGGACTTCATGAACGCCCCCGGAGGCCAGTTCTTTGTGGGGGAAAGCGGCACTGAATTGCTGTTCCGCCTGATCATGAACGCCTGTCTGGGTACCGGCACAGGCAAGGTTCTGGGATCGACGCTGGAACACCCCGCCTCTCGCTCGGCCTGTGACCGCTGGGCACGCATCGCGGGCCAGCAGCATGTTCTGATCCCTCATGACGGCACCACCGGCACGATCGGGGCCGATGCCTATGCCGCCGCCATCACCCCGGACACCAGGGTGGCCACGATCATACATACCTCGCCCGTGACGGGCATGGGCGTCGATGTGACCGCCATCAGCCGCGCGATCCGCGCGGTGGCCCCCGATTGCATCATCATCGTCGACGGCATTCAGCACGCGGCCCATGGCGGCATCGACCTGACCGACCATGACGTGGATGGATACGTGATCTCGCCTTACAAGGTGTTCTCGCGCCATGGGTACGGGGTTGCATGGATCTCGGACCGGTTGACCCGCCTGCCCCATAACGCGCTGCTCGACGGGCCGGAAGACAACTGGGAAATGGGTACCCGCGACACCGGTGCCTATGCGACAATGTCGGACGTCGTCTCCTATTTCGAATGGCTGGGCGGCGAGGTTAGTGATGCCACCGACCGACGAGGCAAGTTCAAGGCGGCGGCCGAAGCGATCCATGACCAGGAAAAGGCCCTGACCGATGCCATGATCCATGGTACCGGCAACCTGTCCGGCCTGGCGGAGATGGAAAAAGTGACCATCCTTGGCGGTGTCGACAACCCCGCGCGCGAGGGACTCGTGTCGCTGCGGGTCGAGGGCGTGCCCTCGGTGGATGTGGTCAGGGCGCTGAACGAACAGGGCATTCGGACCCATCTGAGAAAGGCGGACCACTACTCGGGCAACATCCTGACACCGCTGGGCATGGACAGTTGCGTGCGCGTTTCGATGTGCCATTACAACAGCATCCAGGAAGTCGCCCAGTTCCTTGCCGCCATGAAAGACATCACCGCCTGACAGCCTGCCGTCCGGGGCAGGCGAAAGGAACGTGCCGCGCGGTCTTGCCCGCGGCGCGTTTCGTGAGCAGACCGCTCCCGGCAACACGGCCACACCAGTGCCGCGTGCGGGGCCTCTTGGGTCCGGGCCCGTTTTGATATGGATCATTGCTCGCGCGGCTCCGCTTCGGCCACATTTCAAGTGGGAGGGGGCCGTGATGCACGAGATCATCAGAAAGCGCCCGCAGCATTTGGGAAGCTCAAAGTCGACGCCGGACGTCGGAACCGCTCGGTTGGATGCCTACGCGATGGGACGCGCGCTGGTTACGGGTTTGCCGAATGGCGCGCTCAACATCGGTTTCGAGGCCGTCGATCGCCATGTCGCGCAGGGCCATGGTCGTGAAACAGCGATCATCTGGCTCTCGAAAGATGGTCGCCGCGAGGTGATCAGCTATCAGGAGCTTGCCGAACTCTCCTCCCGATTAGCAAATGTGCTGAAGTCGCATGGTCTGGAGAAAGGAGCCCGCGTCTTTTCCGCCATGGGCCGCGAGAAAGAGCTTTATGCCGCGGCCTTGGGCACCTGGAAGGCGGGCATGGTCTTCACGCCGCTCTTCGCCGCCTTCGGGCCCGAGCCGTTCAGAACCCGGATGGAAATCGGAGAGGCCAACGTTCTGGTCACCAGCCGCGCACTCTATGAACGCAAGATCGCCGCCTGGCGGGAGGACATCCCGACGCTGCGTCTTGTGTTGATCGTTGGCGAGGAGGCACCCGAGGGATGTGTCGCGCTGGGTCCGGCGCTGCGCGCAGCCTCGCCGGAACACGAGACGGTCAACACCCGGCCCGAAGACCCGGCGCTGATCCATTTCACCTCGGGCACCACCGGCAAGCCCAAGGGTGCCTTGCATGTTCACGAGGCGGTTCTCTACCACGCCCTGTCCGGGCGCCATGCGCTGGGGCTGCGGCCCGGCATTCGCTACTGGTGCACCGCCGATCCCGGCTGGGTCACGGGAACGACCTATGGCATCATCTCGCCGCTGGTGAACCGGGCCACGATGATCGTTGACGAGGCGGAGTTCGATCTTGACCGCTGGTACGGGACGCTTCAGCGGGAAAAGGTCCAGATCTGGTATTCCGCCCCGACCGCGATACGGATGATGATGCGCGCCGGCAAGGACGCCGCCGCTCCTTACGATTTCTCGGTCCTTGAGTTTCTGGCCAGTGTTGGCGAGCCGCTGAACCCTGAGGCGGTGATCTGGTCGAACGAGGTGTTCGGGCTGCCGTTCCATGATAACTGGTGGCAGACCGAAACCGGCGGGATCATGATCGCCAACACGCAGGACGCGGACATCAAGCCCGGTTCGATGGGCAAGCCGCTGCCGGGGATCACCGCCGGGATCGTCGAACCCGCCGTTGATGGCCTGCGCGAACTGCCGGATGGCGAGATCGGCGAACTGGCCTTGCGGCCAGGTTGGCCCTCGATGATGCGGGCCTATCTGAACGAACAGGCGCGCTATGACAAGTGCTTTGCCGATGGCTGGTACCTGTCCGGCGACTTGGCCATGCGCGATGCCGACGGGTATTACTGGTTCGTCGGGCGGGCCGACGACCTGATCAAGTCCTCGGGCCACCTGATCGGGCCGTTCGAGGTGGAAAGCGCGCTGATCGAACATGACGCGGTGGCCGAGGCGGCGGTGATCGGCGTGCCCGACGAAACCGCCGGCGAGGTGGTCAAGGCTTTCGTCACGCTCAATCTTGGTGCGGAGCCCGGCCCCGAGCTTGAACGCGACATTCGCGGTTTCGCCCGCAAAAGTCTGGGTGCCGCCGTGGCCCCGCGCGAGATCGTGTTCCGCAACACGCTGCCGAAAACGAGATCGGGCAAGATCATGCGCCGTCTGTTGAAAGCGCGCGAACTGGGTCTGCCCGAAGGCGATACCTCGACACTGGAGACGGAGGAGACATGAGCACGGAGGAAAAACCGAAGCTTGATCACGACACTGTCCGTCGGCGTCTTGGGGACATGATCCGGGTGCGACGCTTCGAAGAACGATGCGCAGAGTTGTATACACAGGAAAAGATCCGGGGATTCCTGCATCTCTACGATGGTGAAGAGGCGATTGCCGCCGGGATCATCCCGCTTCTGGCCGAGAAGGACCGGGTTGTCGCCACCTATCGCGAACATGGCCACGCCCTGATGCGCGGCGTGCCGATGACCACCGTCATGGCCGAGATGTATGGCAAGGCCGAGGGCTGCTCCGGCGGTCGCGGCGGCTCCATGCACCTGTTCGATGCCACGCGCAATTTTTATGGGGGGAACGCCATCGTGGGCGGCGGCCTGCCGCTGGCCGCCGGACTTGCGCTGGCTGACAGGATGCGGGGTGACGACACGGTCACCGCCTGTTTCTTTGGCGAGGGCGCTGTGGCCGAAGGCGAGTTTCACGAGGCGATGAACCTTGCCGCGCTCTGGACCCTGCCGGTTCTGTTCGTCTGCGAGAACAATGGCTATGCCATGGGAACCGCGCTGGACCGGTCCGAGTCGGAAACAGATATCGGCCGCAAGGCTGCCGTCTTTGGCATCGAAACGCAGGTTGTCGACGGCATGGATGTCGTCGCTGTCGAGGTGGCCGCGGCGAAGGCGCTGCGCCGGATACGCGCGGGCGAAGGCCCCGTCTTTCTGGAGTGCCGGACCTATCGGTTCCGGGCGCATTCGATGTTCGACGCGCAGCTCTATCGCGACAAGGCCGAGGTTGAAGCGTGGAGGCAAAAAGGGCCGATCCTGCGGTTCCAGTCCTGGCTTCTGGACAACGGTCTGATCCATGAAGAAGAGATCACGGCGATCGGGGCCCGTGCCGAGGCCGAGATCGCCGAGGCGGTGCAGTTTGCCGAGGCAGGCACCTGGGAACCGGTCGAAAGCCTGACCCACGACGTGGTGGCCGTCGAAACGCCACCGGTCGCAGCATCCCCGCCCACCGGGGAGAAGATCGAGACCACCTATCGCGACGCCGTTCGCGCCGCGATTTCCGAAGCGATGCGACGAGATGAACGGGTGTTCCTGATGGGAGAGGACGTGGGCGCCTATGGGGGCTGCTACGCGGTGTCCAAGGGGTTGATGGACGAATTCGGCGAGGCCCGCGTACGCGATACCCCACTGTCGGAATCCGGCTTTACCGGCGCCGGGATCGGGGCAGCCTGTGCGGGCATGCGCCCCATCGTAGAGCTGATGACGGTGAACTTCAGCCTGCTCGCTCTGGACCAGATCCTGAACACCGCAGCGACACTCAGGCACATGTCCGGCGGGCAGTTCAACGTGCCCGTGGTGATCCGCATGGCAACTGGCGCGGGCAAGCAATTGGCCGCGCAGCATTCCCACAGCCTCGAAGGGTGGTATGCGCATATTCCGGGGCTCAGGGTGCTTGCCCCCGCCACGCTGGAGGATGCGCGCGGCATGCTGTGGACGGCGCTGGAAGATCCCGACCCGGTGCTGATCTTTGAAAACGTGATGCTCTACAATCGCAGCGGCGAGATCGACGCAGGCGCGGGTGCCGTTGACATCTCGCGCGCGGCGATCCGGCGCGAGGGCGGTGACATCACCCTGATCACCTATGGCGGTTCGCTCCACAAGACGCAGGAGGCCGCCGAGGAACTGGCCAGCGACGGGATCGCGGCCGAAGTGATCGACCTGCGCGTGTTGCGACCGCTTGACGATGAAACCATCATGGCCTCGGTCGCGCGAACACGGCGTGCGGTCATTGTCGACGAGGGCTGGCGCAGCGGCTCGCTGGCGGCGGAAATTTCGGCGCGCATCATGGAACAGGTGTTCTGGACCCTCGACGCACCGGTCGGGCGGGTCTGTTCGGCAGAGGTGCCGATCCCCTATCCGAAACATCTGGAGGATGCCGCGATCCCGCAGGTTCCGGCCATTGTCGCCGCCGCCAAAACGGCATTGGGGCGCGGCTGAGATGGGTGTTTTCCGAATGCCATCTCTGGGGGCCGACATGGAGGCCGGGACACTGGTCGAATGGCTGGTGAACCCCGGTGACACGGTCGCGCGCGGTGATGTGGTCGCCGTGGTCGAGACCCAGAAGGGCGCGATCGAGGTCGAGGTTTTCGAGGCAGGTACGGTCACGGAACTCTTGGCGGAGATCGGGCAAACCCTGCCGGTTGGTGCCCCCATGGCCCGGATCGGCGACGGCGAAGAAGCGGGTGCGGAGCCAAAGCCGCCGGAAGAGGAAACACGACCGGCGCCGAAGGAGCGGAGCGCCCCTGCCCCGCCAGCAGAAGCCGAAGCGCCCTCGGAAAAGCCCGCGCAGCCCCGGCAAGAGCCACCAGCGTCCGCCGCCGGTGCAAGCCCGGCGGCCCGCCGCGCTGCGCAAGTGGCCGGGATCGACATCGTCCGGGTCAAGGGCTCGGGCCCCGGAGGCGCGGTTGTTCTGGCTGATGTCGAGGCGCAAATGGTACAGGCCACGCCCACCATCCGGCCAGCCGGAGAAGGCCTGTCGGACATGCGCCAGGCCGTCGCCGCCGCCATGAGCCGGTCCAAGCGCGAGATACCGCATTTCTACGTCTCTCACACGGTCGAAACCCAACCGGTTTCGGAATGGCTCGCGCAGCAAAACGCCGAGCGGCCGCCAGCCGAACGGATTTTGCTGGGAGCAGTCTTTGTCAAGGCGGCGGCCATGGCGGCCCGGCAGGTCGCTGCTCTCAACGGTCATTTCACGGAAGGTGGTTTTGCCCCCTCGGAAACGGTGAACATCGGCATGGTCATTTCGCTGCGCGGTGGCGGGTTGGTGGCCCCTGCGCTGGCCGATGTCGACAAGATGAGCCTGTCGGATGTCATGGCCGGGTTGCGCGACATGGTAACGCGGGCGCGTTCCGGGCGCTTGCGCGGTTCCGAGCTCACACGCGGCACCCTGACCGTGTCGAGCCTGGGCGAGGACGGCGCAGAGGGCATGACCGGAGTGATCTTTCCCCCACAGGTCGGGCTTCTTGCCGTGGGCGCACCACAGATACGACCATGGGTAACCGGGTCCGGGGTGGAACCGCGCCAGGTCACGACCCTTGTTCTGTCCGCCGACCACCGTGTTTGCGACGGACGGCAGGCGTCCCGGTTTCTCGTCGCCATCCAAGACTGCCTTGCCAAACCGGAGGAGCTATGAACGAAACCGAAACGAGGGCGATCTTTCTGGAGGAACTCAACCGGGTCGCGCCCGACATAGACCCGGCAACGGTAAGGGACACAGACCATCTTCAGGATGATCTGGAACTGGATTCCATGGATATCCTCAATCTCGTGACAGCGCTGCATGCGCGTCTCGGCGTTTCTATCCCCGAGTCCGATTACAAGGAGATTGAAACGCCACGGAAAGCCAGCGGATATCTTGCCAGACGGCTGCGCGAGCCGGAGTAACGGGCGCTGCTGCCAGCGCGTCGTCAATCCGCTGGCCTGGTGCGGCGGCCTGCGCGCAACCACACGCCCCCGACCACAATGGGAAACAGGCTTGCACCAACTGCCAGCGCCATTTGCCGCCAGCCTAGCGGCGTCAGCTGCAAAGCCTCTGAAACGGCCGGGATCTGGAACGCGGCCACCAGCAACCCCATGCAGAACCCCAGCGCGGCATAGACCCAAGGGTTTCTGGTGATGCTGTTGACCAAGCCACGTTCGCCCCGGTCACGCATGTTGAACACGTGCCACAGCTGCGCAAGAGCAAGGGTCAGGAACGCGACGGACACGGCATCGTGGGCATCCATGTCCAACCGGGCCAGCGCGATCCAGAACGCCCCCAGCGTGGCAATGGTGATGGCAAGGCCGAAGACGGCGATATCAACCCATTGCGGTATTCCGACAATCGGTTCTTTCGGATCGCGCGGCGGGCGTTTCATGACGCTGCGATCCCCCTCGCCAAGACCCAGTGCAAAGGCGGGAAAGACATCCGTCACGATGTTCAGGAACAGGATCTGAAGCGGCAGCAGCGGCGCGGGCAACCCTGCGGCAATGGCCAGCCCGACGATCAGTATCTCACTGAAATTGCAGGACATGAGGTAGATGACAAAGCGCCGGATATTGCCAAATATGACGCGCCCCTGCCACATCGCCGCAACGATCGAGGAGAAAGCATCATCCTTGAGGATGACATCCGCCGCATCGCGCGCGACCTGCGTGCCGCGCTGGCCCATGGCGATACCGATATCCGATTTCTTGAGCGCGGGCGCATCGTTCACACCGTCACCAGTCATCGCAACGATATGACCGGCGTCCTGGTAGTGGGCGACGAGCTTCAATTTGGTTTCCGGAGCAACGCGGGCGAAAACATCAACCTGCTCCAGCTGATCCCGCATCTCGGCATCGTTGCCCCTCGTTTTCAACCCTTCAAGCGATGTTTCGGACAGCGCAACGATGCGCCCATCCTCTCCGAGACCGGCCTGCAACGCGATTTCCCTGGCCGTCGCAATATGGTCACCGGTCATCATGACAACGCGCACTCCGGCGTCCCGGCACTCGGCAATGGCGGCGGGCACATCCTGTCGGAGCGGATCAAGAAGCGTGACGAGGCCGACAAGAATCAACGACTGATAGAGGGCGGCTTCCTCTGGACCGCCCTGTTTGTAGGCCAGCCCAATCAGGCGATAGCCGTCACCTGCAGCATCCTCGACCCGTTGCAGCCAGTCCTGCCGCGCGACCTCGGAGAGGTCACGGATGCCCTCTGCCGTCAAAACACGATCAGAGGCGTCGATCACCGCTTCGGGCGCCCCCTTGACCGCGGTAAACACATCGCCGCCTGCGGAATGCAGCGTCGCCATCATCTTGAATTCGGGATCATAGGGATGCTTGGCGATCGCGGGCCTGTCGTCCGCGTCGAGATCGGGACGCACGCCAAGCAGTTCGGCAAAATGCAGCAAGGCGATTTCCATCGGGTCACCGACCCCGTGTTGCGCGCCCGCCTGACCGATCTCGGCAGTATTGCACAACACGCCGATTTCCAACGCGAGACGCAGATCGGGCGCGGTCACGGCCGCTTGTGCATTCAACAGATCAGCGGCCGCCAAATCGCGCCCGTCCAGCAGGAACCCCGCGACGGTCATGCGGTTCTCGGTCAGTGTCCCGGTCTTGTCCGTCAGGATCAGCGTTGTCGCGCCCAGGGTTTCCACCGCCGAAAGCCGTTCGATCAACGTGTTCCGCCGCGCCATCCGCAACATCCCTCGGGCAAGAGCGAGCGTGGCGACGACCGGCAACCCCTCGGGCACTGCCGCGACGGCCAGTGCAATCGCGGTTTCGATCATGTCTACCAGCGCCAGACCTCGTACAAACCCGATTGCGCCAATCAGGGTGGATAGCGCGATGGTGATCAGGACCAGGGTGCGCCCCAACCTGTCGAGGCGCTTTTCCAGCGGATGCGCGGCAGCCTCGGCGGTTTGAACCAGTGTCGATATCCGACCCAGTTCCGTTTCGGAACCGATCGTCGCGACCACGCCGATCCCATCGCCCCGCGTCACCGCCGTGCCCTTGAAGGCCATGTTGGTTCGATCCGCGACAAGAGCGTCAAGAGCAAGCGGCGCGACGGTTTTCGAAACGGGGGCCGATTCACCGGTGAGCGCGGATTCGTTGCATTGAAGCGTATCTACCTGGATCAACCGCAGGTCGGCAGGCACCACATCCCCCGCCTCGACGACAACGATGTCGCCCGGCGTGATCTCGTGCACCGGCAGCATGACCGAATGACCGTCACGCCGGACGCGTGCCGTTGCCGCGGTGAGACTGAACAGCGCTTCCATCGAGCGCAGGGCTTTCCAACTGGTGAAGAAGCCGATGGCGGTGTTGATGGCCAGCACGAGGATGATCGCAACCGCTTCGGGATGGTCCCCCACCGCCACCGACAACAGCGCGGCAGCACTCAGCAACCAGACGATCACGCTGCGGAACTGATCGAGCAAGAGTGCCAGCGTAGAGCGACGCTTCACCCTGTCCAGACGGTTGTCTCCATAGGCTTGCCGCCGCAATGCGGCCTCGTCCGACGACAGGCCGATTTCCGGGTCGACGCCAAGAAGAGCGAGCGCCGCCGCGCTCCCGTCTGCGTGGACCTGTGATCGTATCTCGCTTTCTACATGGATGCGTGACATGGGCTTTCGCGATCCGGAGGCAGTTGAACGCCCGCCTCCAACAAAACATTTTCGACCGGGTTCCAGACGCCTGTCGGCACCAAGATCTATAGATGCTAGAATTGTGATACAATCTGGTGAAAGGTCACGCCATGCCAACGGCGACGCACACGCAAACACATCATATCGTAGGGGCCGGCATCGCGGGGCTGGCGACGGCGGTGTATCTGTGCCGCGACGCGGGCGTTGCTGGTCGCAACATCCATATCTACGAAGCACTGGAGACGGCGGGCGGGGCGCTTGACGGATCGGGGAGTGCCGAAACCGGTTACCTGGTTCGAGGCGGTCGCATGTTCGAAGACCAGTTCGTCTGCACGCTGGATCTTCTCGACAGCATTCCTCTTGCCGACGATCCGACAACGTCGCTCAAGGAGGATCTTCTTGCGTTCAACCGCATGGTTCCGGGATCCTCCAATTGCAGGCTGGTGCGTGATGGCAGGCCGGCCGAGGACCGGCACGAACTGACGCTGAACGCACGCGACATTGTAGACATCAACAGGCTGTTCCTGCACAGCGAGCGGGGTCTGGGCGGCAAGACCATCCAGGACTGGTTTCAACCCGATTTCTTCGACAGCAATTTCTGGCTGATGTGGTCGACGATGTTTTCGTTCCAGCCGTGGCATTCGCTGACCGAAATGCAGAGGTATCTGCGGCGTTTCATCCATCTGTTTCCCGGCTTCACCCGGATCGCCGGGATCTTGCGGACACGCCACAACCAGTATGATTCAATCATTGCTCCGATCCTGGCATGGCTGACGGCCCGCGGCGTACGTATCGAAACCAAGGCGCATGTTGCCGACGTCCTGATCAGCGGCACCAAGCTGGATCGCCGCGCGAGCGCCCTCCTGCTTAGCGATGGCAGGACGGTGCCGCTGCGGTCGGACATGTATGCCTACCTGACCCTTGGTTCGATGACAGAGGGCTCGGCTCTGGGGTCCAACGACCGCGCGCCAAGCGGCGGCAACGGTCCGGGGCCAAGCTGGAACCTGTGGCGCAAGCTGGCGACTGAACACGAAGGTTTCGGGAACCCCGACGTGTTCCTGGGCCGACCCGACCAGACCGCATGGACATCTTTCACGGTCACGATGGATGGCCCCGAGTTCTTCGAGTTCATGGAGGATTTCACCAACAATCGCAGCGGAACCGGGGGGCTTGTCACCTTTGCCGGTTCGGGCTGGACGCTTTCTGTCGTGATGCTTCATCAGCCGCACTTCCGGGCGCAGAAGAAGGGGACCTATACGTTTTGGGGTTATGGCCTGCGGGGTGAACGGGACGGAGACTTTGTCAGGAAGCCCATGTGGGAGGCCACCGGAACGGAAATCATCAAGGAGCTTTCCGGCCAGTTGCGCCTGTCCGAGGCGCAGAGGGCATGGTTCGACTCGGCGCGTATCATTCCCTGCCGCATGCCTTTTATCACCAGCCAGTTCATGCCGCGCAATCCGGGCGACCGCCCCGACGTACGCCCGCCCGGTGCGCGCAATTTTGCGATCATCGGGCAATATTGCGAACTGCCCCGCGACTGCGTCTTTACGGTGGAGTATTCGGTACGCTCGGCCCGGACCGCCGTTGCGCAATTGACGGGACTGGTCGATGCGCCCCCACCCGTTTCACGCACCGATCTCGATCCGATGGTATTGGGACGCGCGGCAAGGGTGCTGTTGGGTATGTAGCTCCCGCCTGCCGGCTCAAGCGTATCAAGAGAACTCCGCCTCAGTCACGGGGCGCACCGGTTTGGGCAGAGGGGCGCTTGAGACGCGTTGCCCCGATCACCACCACCGGGCATCTTGCGGCCGAGAAAAGATGTCTTAGGTCCTCTTCACTGGTGAAAGGCCCCACTGTCAGATCGACGACGATCGCCGCGACACGGCTGCGATCGATCCGCTCCAGAACCTCTGCGGCTTTCTCGTCATTCCGAACCTCGGACACGAGGGCTGCGGACGCATCGGCCAGCGCCCGTACTGTGGCCAACACTGTGGCGGAATGTGAACCGGTTGCGCCGATCAGCAGCACATCGCCATGAAAACCGAGCATCGGGCGCTGGCACAAAAGCAGGATATCTTCGTCTTGGGCGGCGGCACATGCGCAGGATACGATATCGCCCTCGGCAAGGTCGCAACGCCAGTTCCGGGACCGACCCGAAGCGAGTTCGGCCATCAGTGTCTCGACAGAGCTTACCTCTCGTTTCAAGGTTCGCCGCGATTGTTCGTCACTGGGAATGTCGTGCAACGTACCGTCGGGGGCAACGATCCTGTGCCCCGCGCCAATTGTCAGCCCGGCAATCCGCGTATCCACAAGCAGCCCCCTCGGGGCCGCCGAGAGTGTCTCGAGCAAGACGCGCGCATAAGACATCGTGGCCTTGACATCGGCAAGGCTCATGCCCGCAACAACAAGATTTGGCTCGGGTCGCATCCTGCCAGTCATGACCGGCCATCCTCTCCTGTCGGCTCGGCACGCGACGCAAAGGCCCTTCGTTCCCTGGCAAAGGTGCGTAACCGTTCTTCGACATCCGCATTGACGCTTCCCTCCGGGAACGCGCCCGTTTCCGTTCTGGCGCCCGCGGTGCAGCCGGTCATGATTTCCAGCCCCTCATCGACCGACTGGATCGGAATGATACGAAAACGCCCCTGCGCAACCGCCGCGACCACCCGGTCACGCAACATGAGATGTTCGACATTCGAGGCCGGGATGATCACACCCTGCCCGCCGGTCAGACCACGCGCATCGCACAGATCGAAGAAGCCCTCGATCTTTTCGTTGACGCCACCGATCGCCTGAACTTCGCCCAGCTGGTTGACCGAACCGGTCATTGCGAAATCCTGCCGGACGGGTCGGCCCGAGAGTGCCGAAAGCAGCGCAATCAGTTCGGCACAAGAGGCACTGTCGCCATCGACCCCGCCATAGCTCTGCTCGAAAACAAGGCTGGCATGCAGCGAAAAAGGTGCATCAAGCGCGTAGGTCGATGTCAGATATCCCGCAAGGATCATGACGCCCTTGGAATGCAGGGCACCGCCAAGTTCCACCTCTCGCTCGATGTCGATCAGCTTGCCGGATCCCATTCGGACACGCGCCGTGATGCGCGAGGGTCGGCCGAACCTGTGCCCCCCCGTCTCTATCACGGACAATCCGTTGATCTGGCCCACCTTGGCTCCTTCGGTATCGATCAGGATGATCTGCCGCGACATGGCTTCCTGAAAACGCTCCTGCACCCGCGATGCGCGCCGCTCACCCTCGTCGACGGCGCGACCTATATCGGCTTCACCGACGATGGAATGCCCGTCGGAGCGGGCATAATGCTCCGCCTCGCGCAGCAGGTCTGTCAACGGGCTCAGTTGCAGCGTCAGCTTTCTGGCATCACCTGCGATCCGCGTGGCCTCGTCCAGCAGGCGTGCCGCACCGGTATCGGACAGGGGAAGCAAACCCTGTTCGCGGACAAAATTGCGAATGACCGAGGCCAGACCGATCATTGTCTGGTCGCTGCGGTCCACCACACCTTCGAAATCGGCCTGTACCTTGAACAGTTCCGAAAACTCCGGGTCCAGCATGACAAGGAGACTGTGCAGCATGCGGTCCCCGACAAGAACGACCCTGACATCCAGTGGAATCGGTTCCGGTTCCAGTGATGTTGTCGAGAACAGGCTCATGCGATCCGCAAGCGAGGTGATCGTGATCGACCGTTTCTTGAGACAACGCTTCAGCGCGTCCCATGCATAGGGCTCCCCGAGAATGCGCTGCGCATCGATCAGCAGGTACCCCCCGTTTGCCAGGTGCAGCGCGCCCGGACGAATGAGGGAAAAGTCGGTGACCAGGGATCCCATCTGGGAAACATGTTCAATACGCCCCGCCAGCCTTTCCAAAGTCGGAAGATCCTCGACAACCACGGGCGCCGACGCATCCGGTCCCGGATCGTTGGACACGATCACGTTGACCTGATACCGCCGGAAGATCGGGTCGAGATGCGATTTCCCAACCGCCTCGGGAAAGGGCCCGGTCTGCCGCTCGGCTGCGGCCTGAAGAAAGGTCTCGGGGTTCTCGATCATGTCGGTCCGGACACGCGCCAGATAGCTGGCAACCCCGTCGACAGTGCCGAAAACAGATTGAGCCTCGTCGATCCGGCTTGAAACCGCGCGTTCAGCCATCTCGGCATTCAGCTCTTCTACGCGCGAGCGGTGTTCACGCTCCAGTTTCGAAGCGTCCCTGAGAATCTCGGACAGCTGGTTCTGAAAGCGATCGACCTTCTCCTCGATCGCGGCCTGCTCGTCTTCGGAAAGCTTCTGGAATTCCTCGGTCTTGAGGACGTTCCCCTCTTTGGTTGCAGCGACCATGAAACCCATCGGCGTTCTGATCAGGGTCGTGTCTTCGGCGCGGGCGCGCTCGGCAAAATCGGCCATCGCCTGCTCGTGCCGCTCGCTGAAGCTCTCTTCGATTGCGCGCCTTTGTGCCTGATATTCCTCGGACTCGAAGAGCGCCGGCATGTCGCCCGCGAGGTCGTCGATGATGTCCTCCATCTCGGTCTTGAGACGATCCGCCATACCGACAGGAAGCTTGAGCGCGACCGGCTTGTGCGGCGCGTCAAAGTTGTTCACGTAGACCCAATCGCATGGGGTTTCGCGCGTGGCTGCGTGATCACGCAGAACCTGCTCGACCGTAGTATGGCGCCCCGTGCCTTGCGGGCCGAGCACGAAAAGGTTGAAGTCCGCGTGGCGAATTTCGACGGCCAGCTTGAGGGCGCGCAGCGCGCGTTCCTGCCCAACGAGCGTGCCATTCCCGGCTGTTTCGACTTGCGCCGCCGCAAGGATCGCGGGGTCGCACTTCTGCTGCAGCTGTTCGACCGACAGTTCACCCTTCGATCGTGTCGCCATGATAGCCACCTCGTGTACTCCGGATGCCTTCAATCTAGGTGCTGCGAAAAAGGTTGGCGTTGATCTCCATCAAGCGTTTGCGGCCTTCAGGAAACGAACGTTCTCGGGTTCGATGAGCAAGGTATTCCCTGCCACAGGATGGCATCGGCCTCGCCTTGACTGACGACAGCAGGTGCAAGAAAACCGAGCCTCGCGTGACAGCGGCTGTTCTCGTCGGGAATGGCGAAGTCATCGCCCTTTCCAGGCAGATGCGTCAGCTGGCCACGTTCGAGACACCATTCCATTCCAGCCTGGCCTTCTTGAGCAGACCGTCCTCGGCCAGGGTACCAACCGTCGCGCAAGCTTTCATGATCGGAAAGGCGGCCAGCGCCAGCCGCTTTCCCGCCTCGCTGTCTGACGGGTAGTGAACCCCAAGAACCTCGCGGTTTCGGGCGATGCGCGTGGCCATGTCATGCAGGGCATTGCGTGTTGCACCGCCCTGATGCGCGGTTTCCAGTATCTTGTTTCCCGCTGCGTCCAGCATTACCTCGTCAAGACAATAGGCAATCAGCCAGGCTTCGGTGGCATGGGCGCTGGGATAGGCGGCATGCTGGGGCACATCGATCGGTGGCAACAATCCGGGATGCAATTGAGAGGGTCGCGGGCGCCCGAACTTCATCTTGAAGTGGAAGGCAAGAAACTGTGCCACCGCAAGCGCCAGATGGCACAGGCGGAACGTGTTGGGATGCGACAGGTATGCAAACGGCATGATCCCCTGAAAATAGCCGATCAGCGTATCACGTTGCTGCAAGGCCTCATCCAGTACGCCCTGCCGATACTCGATCAGCCCCACCAGTTCTTTCAGCTCATCGTCGATCTTCCAACTCACTCCGCCGCCGAAATTCGTCTCATCGCCTGTGTTGGTTCCGGTATGGGCCGGTTCGGGCAATGACAGGCTCATCCAGTCGGGGCCACCTGCCCCTTCAGAATCCAGGGCGGCGAATTCGGAAAGGAATGCAATCGCCTGATTGCCCGGCGACCAGTGGTTGAACGACGCGGATTTGTAGAACTTGTATATCGCGTGAAGCCGCGCGGGGTCGCCTGAGCCGTCCGCTACGACCGGGTGGGTCGGTGGCCATTGATTGCCCGGCCACCAGCGGTTTTCAACCGCCGGGGTCCCCTCGCCGTCATGCTCGGTGTGTGGCGAGATGCCCAGTCCCAGATAGGCCGGACTACCACCATAGCCCGAGGCCCCGCGCGCATCCCTTGCATCGCGTGCATCCCGGGCGTCGCGCGCGTCGCGTGCATCGCGCGCATCAAACGGGCCAAGTCTTCCTGTCGGTATCGGCATCTTGCTGTTCCCCCTTCGTTGCGCTGTCAGTCTGGAACGCCAGCCTGTTCGAGGCGCGCACAAAACAAATCGACAAGCCCCGGATCGCTGTAGTGGCGATGCGTCCTGCGGTAGTCGGACACGGAGAATCCGGGCTCCAGTTCCAGCAGGCGCTGGGCCGATTTCCGCGCGTCCTGCAGTTGTCCGGCCGCAACCTGGGCAACGGCCAGAGTCCGCAGACCGCTGGTATAGCGCTGGTTCTCCGCCAGCCCGCGCGACAACCACTTGATCGCGGTCAGGTAATTCCCGGCATCGTAATGCACGGTTCCAAGAAAAACATAATAGACGAACAGGCGCTGATCGAACGGCGACAGACGCAAGGCCCGTTCAGCCGCCGAGATCGCCTCGTCGCTGCGCCCCACGCTCGACAACGTGACACTCGATAGCAGCCATGCGATCGAACTGTTGGGATTGGCCGCGCGCGCGCGGTCGAGATAATCTATCGCGCTCTCGAAATCTCCGAACAGGTAGGATTGGATATGGCCATAGGTTGCAAGCGCAAGCGCGTTCCGGGCATCCAGTCCTATGGCCTTCTTGGCCAGGGAAATGGCGGTGCCCGCATCCGCGCGCGGGTCGTTGGACCACCCTTGCCCGACGTTCAGGCTGTACCATCTGGCCAACCAGGCCAGAGGTGAGGAAAAGCTGGGATCCGCCGCAATGGCGTCCTCGAGATGGCGTCGCGCCTGACCGAACGCGTCCCGTTCCAGATCCCCGATCAGGTCGAGTGCCTTGAGGTAACTGTCATAGGCGGTAAAGGACGCGGGCGTCTTGCGCAGCGTCCGGCGCCGCTCCTCGGCCAAAAGGCTTGGCAACAGGTGCACCAGCGAAGATTCGACAATCTCGTCCTGTATCGCAAACAGGTCGCTCTGATCGAAATCCCGTTGCAGGCTGGTCAGGTTCCGGCTGTTTTCGGTATCCACCAACTGGGCAGAGATGCGGATATGCTCTCCGACCCGCCACAGCGTGCCCGTGATCAGGTACCGCGCATTCAGTGCCTTGCCGATCGACTTCGGTTCGATTGCCTGACGTGCAAAGGCCAGGGTGGACGACCTTGAAATCACGGTCAGATCCCCTTGCCGTGACAGCTGGGACACGATGCCCTCGGATATGCCGGCGGCAAGATACTCATCCGCCTGGTCAACCCGGGAATTGCTGAAAGGCATCACCGCTACAGAGGGCAGGCTCACGTGATCGTCGGTCGGTTGCACAGAGTATCGCGCATCGGAAACCAACTCGTAGGCGGCGACACTCACGCCCAGCTTGCGCATCGGCAGCTGGCCCAGCTCTCGGGTTTCGAACTCGCTGCTGCCGGCAATCGTGTCCTGTACGGATTGCGTCAGGATGATGCCACCAGCGCTGGCAAACTCCTGCAACCGGGCGGCAATGTTCACCCCATCGCCCAACAGGTCGTCCCGGTCGCGCAGAACCTTGCAATAATTGAGCGATATTCGCAGCGACAATCCCTGTCTGCGCTGCCGGGCCCTTATCTGCAACTCCCGCCCCCAGCGTACAGCTGCGACCGGATCGCCAAACGTTGTCAGGACGCCATCGCCGGTCAATTTGACCAAGGTGCCACCATGCTGCTGCATCAGCGGCAGCACCACCTCGTCACGCAGATCCGTCCAACGATAGAACGTACCCTCCTCGTCGCTGTGCATGAGCGCCGAGAAACCGACCACATCGACAAAGCCGACACAGAGTTCAAGTTGCTTGGCCGTCTTGCCAAGATCAGAGCGCAATGCCGGAGCGGAGGACGGTTCGCATTCACCTGAACCGAGTGTGGTCGCTTGGGGCTCGGAGCCGCCTGGAGCGACGCCGCCCAAATAAACCGGCACTTCTCGTCCCGGCTCAATCGAAATCTCGGTCGTTTGAAAGAGACCGTTTCTCAAATCAATCTCTCCTATGAGTGCATTATGTTACGATTCGCGGTAAAAGTTAACTGTGAGCCGGAGAAGGCGCAGACGTGCTCGTGCGTCGACGTTGACCGGACAGCCATCCGTTCGCGGGCCGGAGACCATGGCCGACAGGCCGTTTCCCCGCCCAGGCTGCCGTCAGTCCGGACGGTGGAGGCGTGGCCATGACAATCAAGATGTTCCTGTTCGACCGCAATCAGGAGGGGCTGAAATCCAACCTTTCCAAGATCGGGTTTGATCTGGCTGACCTGATGGATTCATTCGGCTTGCCCGGCTTCACTCCGCCGACGGACCAGACCAACAACCCGTGGGTTCCCTTCGATCGGAACGGTACCCGGATCGACAGCGTGCCGGGGTCGGGCACCGGCTATGGTATTCCCCTGCTGTTGCCCGACGCAGGCACGGCGCGCGGTCTGTTACAGGATTTCCGGGACAAGGCACTGGCGGTCGGCGACCCGAATGCGGCGCGGGTTCTGGGGGTCGAGTTGGAACCGGCGACGATGACCCTTGCGCTGCCCGGCCAGCATTGGTGCGCCGGTCACGGCATGGGTACAAGGTTCGGAACCCGCAGAAACGCGCGCGGCCTGATACAGGCCGATGCCCTGCGAACACATGAACTGGACGGTCAGGGCACCAAGGTCTTTGTTGTCGACCGGGGGTTCAGCAAGACCTATGTCGAAGCGCTCGGCGGCACGTTTGGCGGCGGTCTCGGTATCGCCGAAGACGGAAAGATCACCAAGCCGGGCAGCGGCGCGGAACCCTATCTGCCATTGCATCTGCGGCACGGATCGATGCTGCTGCGAACTCTGACCGACCTGGCACCGAGGGCCGAATTCTTTGACCTGCCGCTGTTGCCGACGCGGATCACCGATGTCGATTACTTCGCTCTGCGGGCAATGTTTGCGTTTCTGGCCATGGAACACTTCTTTTTGTCCGAGGATGAGAACTGGGTGATCCTGAACGCCTGGGGCATCGTCGACCGCTTTGCCGAACGGATCAGGGGGGAATACACCAACAACCCCGACCACTGGCTGAATACCCTGCTGGCCTCGATGGGGCGCCGGCACGATGTTGTCTTTGCGGCGGGAAACAATGGCCAGTTCTGCGCTGACCCGCGCGCTCCCGGCTATGACCGGGGTCCGGGACAGAGCATTTTCGGCGCCAATGGCCTGATCGACGTCACCTCTGTTGCGGCGGTTCGCTGCGACGGGATGTGGATCGGAGCGTCGTCCCAGGGGCCGGGACCATCGGCTTTCGTTCCCGAAGGCGCACCAGTCGAAAAGCCCGATCTCTGCGCGCCGAGCTGGTTCGTGGAAGATCGCGATGCCTCGCTGCGCAGCAGCGGAACCTCTGGAGCCTCCGCAGTCGTTGCCGGAGTCATAGCCGCGCTGCGCAGCGGCTGGGACAACACCGCCATCTCTCCTTCGCAGATGCGTTCCGCCCTGCGCGCAGGCGCCCGCGAGATTTCGGGGCCGGGTTGGCACTACAGGACCGGTGCGGGCCTGCTGCGGCTCGAGGACACGATCACAGAACTTCAGGCCTGAATGCCCACAGTGAGCCGGAACGCTCATCCCGGTTGAAAACGGTTGCCTGAATGCGCCTCCAGTAGTCATCCAACCCCTACCCGTCTCGATCCGATCTGCCATCAAGCGGTCGATCCGGCCACGATCCGGGGGCTGTATGGTTTGGTCTGTCCAAGCCGGGGGATGTCATGCGACCAATGGATCATGACCAGAATCAATATCGAGCAACTCAGGACATTTCTGGCGGTCGTGCGTCTGGGCGGGGTCCGCCGGGCGGCGTCAGGGCTCAACCTGACCCAGCCCGCCGTCACCGCACGGATCAAGAACCTCGAGGATTCGCTTGCCTGTGAACTGTTCGAACGGCGCTCGGGGGGGATGCGGCTGACCAAGCGCGGCGAGCTGCTTCTGGCCCATGCAGAGAAGTTCGAACACCTCACCGAACTGGTGGAACGCGACGTGGTCGACCCGCAAGGGATCGATGGCCGTTTGCGGCTGGGCGTGTCCGAAACCATCGCCCAGTGCTGGCTACCCGAACTGATTTCAAGGTTGCACGGGCTTTACCCAAGGCTGGATATCGAATTCAACGTGGATATCTCGCTGAACCTGCGGGCCGGGCTTCTCAATCGCGAGATCGATCTGGCCATCCTTCTCGGCCCGGTATCCGAATATTTCGTCAACAACATCGAACTCCCCGGCTTTGATCTGGCCTGGTATGCGGCGGCCAATACCGCACCCGGTCTGACCGAAGACAAGTACCTTTCCCGCCCCGTCCTGACCTATGCCCGCAATACCCGGCCCTATCGCGAACTCAAGGAGATGCTGTTCGAACGGGTTGGCCCGGATGTGTCGATGTTCCCCTCTTCTTCGCTATCCGCCTGCTTCCGGCTGGTCGAGGCCGATCTGGGCGTTGCGGTCCTGCCGCGCGCCCTGGGTCAGGAATTCGTCGACACCGGTCGCATCCGGGAATTCGATCCAGGCTGGGTGCCGTCGCCGCTTCGGTTTACCGCCTCGTATCTGGGTGAGCCCAGAAGCCATCTGATTGAAACGGCGGCAAAACTGGCGCTGGAAGTTGCCACCGAATACCAGCGCGATAGAAATTCTTAATCGATATCGAGAAAAAGTTTCGATTTGAGTTTATAGAGCTAACCGGCGACCCTCGCTTCATCTCGATGGAGGGGCCCGCGTGAGCGAAACATACCAGAAGCTGAAAAACAGCACATTGGACGAACAGCGCGCCGCGATCCGGTCCGGCGCTTACCGGTCGCACACGGCGGGGCTGGGCCAAGGCCACTTGCAAGCCAACCTGGCAATCATGCCCGAGGCCTATGCGCTCGACTTCATGCGGTTTTGTCAACGCAATCCCAAGCCCTGCCCGTTGACCGGGGTTTCCGACACCGGCAATCCGATGATGTTCACCCTGGGCCGCGACATCGACATCCGCACCGACGTTCCGGCCTATAACATCTACCGAAACGGAAAGCTTGCAGGCTCTGCCAGCGACATATCCGACATCTGGCATGACGATCTGGTGGTATTTGCTCTGGGGTGTTCGTTTACCTTCGAACATGCGCTGATGCGGGCCGGGATACCTGTCTGGCATATCGACAACGACAAGACGGTGCCGATGTTCCGCTCGAATGTCGACACGGTGCCGGCGGGTCCCTTTTCCGGCAAGATGGTGGTGTCGATGCGCGCCATCCCCGAAAACCGTGTCAGCGAGGCCATCGAGATTTCGCGCCGCTTTCCGCTGGCCCATGGAGCACCGGTCTATTGGGGTGACCCGGCCGGTCTGGGAATCGCCGACCTGTCCGCCCCGGACTGGGGCGACCCTTCGCCCATAGGCCCCGGCGAGGTGCCGGTATTCTGGGCCTGCGGCGTGACCCCGCAGGTCGCGATCGAAGCCGCCAGACTGCCGCTCTGCATTACCCACAAGCCGGGACACATGCTGATCACCGACGTGGCCGAGGACGCCGAAGCCCCGGTCCTTACATTCACCAATGACAAGACATAACGTCCAACGAGGAGAACGAAGATGAAGCGTATCACCACCATTCTGGCCGCCACAACGGCGCTGGCCGCCCCCGCCATGGCCGAGGATCTTTCCGTTGTCGGAAGCTGGTCCAGCCTGCCGCTGCATAAACAATACGAAGCCCCGTTCTGGGGCGAAGCCCTGCCCGCCGCTTCGGGCGGCAAGATCAATGTCAATCTGACCACCCATAACCAGATGAATCTTGGCGTCGGCGACGTTTTCCGCCTGCTGGGTGACGGCGTCTATGACGTGGCGATGACGGTGGCGGACTATGCCGTTGCCGATGCGCCCGAGCTCGAAGGGCTGGACGTGCCGCTGCTGGCGCTGACCGCAGACGAGGCCCGTGCCATGGTTGATGCGGCTCGCCCCATGGTGACCGACATTTTCCACGACCGGTTCAATTCGCACGTCCTGGCCATCGCGCCCTATCCGCCGCAGGTGGTGTTCTGCAACGCCGAGATCGCCGGGCTGGACGATCTGAAGGGGCTCAAGGTCCGAGCATCGGGCCGGATGACCGCCAAGTTCCTCGAAGCGCTGGGCGCCGAGGGCGTCAATGTCAGCTTTGGCGAGGTGCCCGGCGCATTGCAGAAGGGCACCGTGGACTGCGCCGTGACCGGCGCCGGCTCGGGCTATTCGGCGGGCTGGTGGGAGGTCTCGACGCATCTTCTGCCGATCCCGCTGGGCGGATGGGACAGCGTCGTGACCGCGATGAACCTGGACAAGTGGAACAGCCTCGATGCCGACACGCAGGCGCTGATCGCGTCCAAGGTCGCGTCGGATTTCGAGGCCCCGGCCTGGGCCAGCGCACAGGATGCACTGGTCAATGACATCGCCTGCCTGACCGGCAATGGCGACTGCCCCGCCGGCGACGCGCGCGGCATGAAACTGGTCGAGGTCTCGGATGCCGATTTTGCCCGCGCCCGCGACGTGTTGGTTGGTGAAGTTCTGCCCGATTGGGCCGAGCGCGCCGGTGGCGACTGGGCCGAGCGCTGGAACGCCTCGGTGGGCGCGACCGTCGGTGTAACCATCGGGAACTGATCGGCACCGCCAGGGAGGGACAGATGGAAGAGATCGTGCTGGAGAAACTGCGCAGCTGGAATCGCCGTATAGCGATCTTGACCGGATGTGTCCTGATGGCCTGTGCCAGTGTCGTCCTTCTCGACGTTCTGCTCAGGCGCCTGGGCTCCTCCTTTGGCGGAACCGATGAAATCTCGGGCTATGTGATGGCCATTGCCACCTCTTGGGGAATGGCCTTCACGCTTCTCGAACTTGGTCACGTCCGCATCGACCTGCTGCGCGGGCGAACCGGGCAGATCGGCAAGTCGCTGTTCGATCTGTTCGCAATGCTCATGATGGCAGGCACGGTGACACTGATCGCGGTCAAATGCTGGCCGGTGCTGGCCCGGTCCCTGGCCAATTCCTCACGCGCGAACACGCCGCTGGAAACGCCGCTGGCACTGGTGCAGGTGCCATGGTTCGCCGGTTGGGTCTGGTTTGCCATCGTTGCCTGGGCGACGCTTGCGTCGGCTCTGCTGCTTGTGCTCAAAGGCAGGTTCGAAGCGTCGGAGGCAGCCATCGGCTGTTTCGGCGAGGAGGCGGCGCTGAAATGATCGGCTATGTGACAATCGGCCTGCTCGGGCTGCTCGCTCTGTCGATCCCGGTCGGCATCGTGCTCTTTCTTCTCGGTTTCGGGGTCGATGCGTTCTTTAGCCCGTTTCCCCTGATCCGCGGATTGGGCAACCTTGTCTGGTCGACCTCGAACAATGCAACCTTGATCGCGATCCCCTTCTTCGTACTGCTGGGCGAAATCCTGGTCCGGTCGGGGATCGCAACACGCACCTATGCCGCGCTCGACCGCTGGGTCAGCTGGCTGCCCGGCGGATTGGTGCATGCCAATGTCGCCACCGCCACGATGTTCTCGGCCACCTCCGGCTCGTCAGTTGCCACCGCCGCCACGGTCGCCACGGTCGCGATGCCCCAGGCCGAGAAACTGGGCTATGACCCCAAGCTCTTTTCGGGCGCAATTGCGGCCGGCGGCACGCTCGGGATCATGATCCCGCCCTCGATCAACCTGATCGTCTACGGGTTCCTCACCCAGACCTCGATACCGCGCCTGTTCCTGGCGGGCCTGGTCCCCGGTCTGGCGCTGGCGCTGGGCTTCATGGCGATCACCGTGATCATCTGTCTTATCCGCCCGTCACTGGGCGGCACGCGACGGGTGTTTCCGCTGGCCGAGATGCTGCGGGCCCTGCTACAACTGCTGCCCATCGTGCTGCTCTTCACCATCATCATCGGAACGATCTACAAAGGCTGGGCAACCCCGACAGAGGCCGCCGCGGTTGGCGTTGCCGGCGCGGTGATAATCGCCGCGTTCTTCGGGAGTGTGTCCAGGGCAATCTTCGTCGAAGCCATCCTTGGCACCGTCAAGATAACCTCGATGATCATGCTGGTCGTCATTGGCGCCTCGTTCCTCAATTTCACACTGGCCTCGGCCGGGCTCGGGCGCGAGCTGGAGACCTTCCTCGACGGGCTGGGCCTCTCGCCTCTGGGCACGATCCTGGTGGTGGTGCTGATCTACATCGTGCTGGGTTTCTTCATCGAAACACTGTCGCTGATGGTGGTGACGATCCCGATCATCGTACCGCTGGTGGTGGCGCAGGGTTATGACCCCATCTGGTTCGGCATCCTGATGATCGTGCTGATCGAGATGGCACTGATCACACCGCCGGTCGGCCTGAACCTCTACGTGGTTCAGGGGGCCCGGAAGTCAGGCAAAATGAGCGAAGTCATGCTGGGGACGATCCCTTACGTGATCGCCATGCTGATCATGGTGGCGCTGCTGATTGCCTTTCCCGCAATCGCGCTGTTCCTGCCATCTGTGCTTGGGGGGTAAGGCCTGATGCGGTTTGTTGCGGAGGGACGCGAGATCGAGGCACGGATCGAGCATCTGGTCGTCGCCGGATGGACCGGACGCGACATCGGCGCGGTGCGGCATCATATCGACGAGTTGGCGGCGATCGGCGTCGCGCCGCCATCGCAGGTGCCTCTTTTCTACCGGGTTTCGCAGTCGCTGCTGGTGCAGAGCCCGAGGATCGAGGTGCTGGGCCCGGACACCTCGGGCGAGGTCGAACCGTTGCTAATCAATATCGACGGTACGCTCTGGCTCGGGCTTGGATCGGACCACACGGACCGCCAGCTTGAAACGACCTCGGTGGCTGCCTCGAAACAGGCCTGCCCGAAACCGGTCTCGAACATGCTCTGGCGGTTCGACACGGTCATGCCCCATCTGGATCGGCTGATCCTGACATGTGAAATCCGTGAGAACGACGAATGGACGCTCTATCAGGAGGGGACGCTGGCCATGATCCGCCCGCTTGGCGATCTGATTGCGCAATCGGGCCTGGAAGCTGGTGGCGCCATGCTTTGCGGCACGCTTGGCGCCATGGGTGGCGTGCGGCCCGCTTCGGACTATCGCATGCAATTGCGCGACCCGGTTCTCGAACGCTGCCTGCTTCTGGAATATCGGGCCGCTGCCCTGCCGGTGGTGGCCTGATAACCACCCGCAGCGCCGAACCCCGCGCGTTCAATTCCGGGACCGCACTCACTCTGCTGGACTGGGTTCCGCCACCCTGCGCGACAGAAGGCCTAGGGCGGCAGTTCGACCCTAACTTGCAGCCCCCCCTCCCCCGGCATTCAGAACAAGATCGGGCTCGCGCGAGTTTGCATCGACCCTATCCGCATTCACCAGATCGTTCCCGATCGCCCGAGCCCGCGCGGCATCGAAAGGCATCCCCTGATCCAGCCAGCGCTGTGTCAGTCGCGCCTCCAGTTCTTCACGCGCGACCTCCAGTCTGACCGTCAGATCGAACAGATCCGCAAGCTCGGACCATGGCGCGGTATTCATGAGCAGGTAGTTTCCCTCGATCAGCGCGATCTTTGTGTCGGCATCGACCCTGGCCGCATCGGCAATACTTCGATCGGCATCCCGGTCGAACAAGGGGTAGGAAACGCTGGTGCCTAGGCGCAAATTGCGGACAAGCGCGACGAAACCATCCGCATCGAATGTCTCCGGCGCCCCCTTGCGATGCAAAAGTCCGGCTTTCGCGAGGACATCGTTTTCCAGGTGATACCCGTCCATAGGCACCACTGCCGCCGGTTGGTCCAGGCAGGCCGCCAGTTCTGCGCAAAGTGTCGACTTTCCCGACCCCGGCGGGCCGGCGATGGCGACCAGAACACGGCCTTGCCCGACGCTGCGTGCATTGATCTCGCCGATCAGCTGTTTTCTTGTGATCTTTCGCATCGCACACATCAGAGGTCGTCGGCCCAGGGCGGGTTGGCACCGGCACGCGAGACCGTGACGGCGGCGGCGCGTGCCCCGAATTGCATTGCCCTTTCCACCTCGTCGGGTCCCAACAAGGCGATTCCGTCCGGGCTCAGGCACCCGCGCTCTGCCAGATGCGCCAGCACGCCTGCATTAAACGTGTCACCGGCACCGACAGTGTCGACGACCCTTGTTTCACAGGCCGGGACATGCAGCTCGTGCCCACCACGCAGGATCCCTGTCGCCCCGGCTCCACCCTTGGTGACAATGACCAGCGCCGGTCCCGTGTCCAGCAGGGTCCGAGCCTTCTCTGACACCGAATTCGGTGCCTCGACGATCCAGTCCAGGTCCTCGTCGGACAGCTTCACGATATCTGCCAGGGAAATCAGACGCGCGATCCGCACCCGGTAAGCATCTGCATCCGCGATGAAATCGGGCCGAATATTCGGGTCCAGCATGATTACGCGTCGTCCGCTCTCTCTTTCGAGCAAAGAGGCATAGGCGCTGGCCCCCGGTTCGCAGGCCAGACTGATCCCACCGAAGAACAGCGTCGAAACCTCGGCGGACAGGTTGGGCATATCGTCGACCGTCAACATGCGACCCGCGGAATTCTCGTCAAAGAAGCTATAGCGCGCCTGCCCGCCGCATAGCTGAACGAACGCCAGCGTCGTGGGTCTGTCACTCAGGATCACGCGGGACGCATCGACATGCGACACCGCAAGGCTTTCCAACAACTGCCTGCCAAACAGGTCGGATGACAGACCGGTCAGCAGGCCAACCCGAGCGCCGAGCCTGCCCAGCGCGATGGCAGTGTTGAAAACGGCGCCGCCGGCATGGGGAACAAAACCGACCTCACCCGAAGCCACCGCCTTGGGGATCATGTCGATAAGCGCTTCTCCGCAGCAGAGTATCATTCGCAATCGTCCCTCCGCTCACCGCGCCAGATAGTCGGCTATCGCGGCCTCAACACCCTCTTGCCAGATCTGCACCAACCACCTGCCGAATGCATCGGCGAACCCGGATGCTTCTGACAGATCCCCATAGATGGGCGCCTGTGCAAGCCACACCGAGGGGTCGTGCCGGGCCGCCACCGCCGCCGCCTGCAATCGGTCCCAGAATGGGTCGTTGGGGTCGATCCGGGTACCATCCTCGCGGGTGCCCTCGCACATGCGCGCCCAGATCGCCTCGACCAGAGCCAGCCCCTCGACACTGATGCCCGCGGCAAGGCCCGCGCGGATCGACGGGATCACAAAGCCCGGATGCCGCGAGGACCCGTCGAAAGCAACCCGCCGCGTGGTGTCCACGATGCTGCGGTTCGAGAACCGGCGTTCAATCAGATCGGCATAGGCGTCCGGCGCCATTCCCGGAACCGGTGCCACATGAGGTGCGATCTCTTCTCGCGCGATCTTGCGGAACAAGGCCCTGATCCGTTCATGCGCCATACAGTCCGCGATCGTGGGAAGTGAAAGAATTTCACCCGGATTGGCGACGATCTGATGCCCGCCGTTCAGGATCCGGATCTTCATCGCCTCATAGGCATGCACGTCGTCGGCAAAGACTGCCCCGGCCCTGTCCCATTCGGGTCGACCCGCGCAGAACGCATCCTCGATCACCCACTGGCGGAAATCCTCGTGCGTCACCGGGACCGCGTCATCGATGCCATGGACCCGCGCCAGTTCCATTTCCTTTGGGCCGGTAGCGGGAACGATGCAATCGACCATCGAGTTGGGAAAGCTGCAATGCGCGTCGATCCAGTCCGCCAGCTCAGGATCGGACAGGCGGGCCAGTGAAACGACCACGTGGCGAAGGATGGCACCGTTGCCCTGCAGGTTGTCGCAACACAGACCCGAAAACGGTCCGATCCCGTTCTGGCGCCGCAGCTTCAGGGCGGCAACCATTGCCCCGAAAGCGGTCCTGGGCTGTTCGGGATACGCCGCATCGTGCCGTATATCGGGGTGCGCGCTATCCAACGCCCGCGTCACCGGATCGAGGTAGTACCCCCCCTCCGTCACGGTCAGCGACACGATCCGGATTTCGGGACGAGCCATGTACTCGATCAGTGGCCCGTTGCCGGGCACCACCGGAACATAGTCAATCATCGACCCGATCACCTCGGCCGAGCTGCCCGAAGGGGTAAGCTCGATCAGGGTCGTCAGGTAATCCTGCCCCGCCAGTTTCCGGCGCTGCTCCTCGTCATAACTGCGCATGCCAGCACCGACGATCGCCCAGTCGCGGGCCAAACCGATCTGCATCAGACGATGCAGGTACCAGGCCTGATGGGCGCGATGGAAGTTTCCGACACCGATATGCAAGATACCCGGCCTGAGAGTCGACCTGTCGTAGACCGGTTTCAGGACATCTTGCGGCAGCGCCGTCAGAGTGGAATTGCTCAGTTTTACGGGGACAGGTTCTCCAGAGAAAAGCGGGGACATCAGCTCATCCAGTTCCCGCCGTCAACGCCGAAGGTCTGCGCGACGACATAGTCGGACTCGCCGCTGGCAAGAAACACGGCCATTCCAGTCAAATCCGAGGCATCTGCCATGCGCCCGATCGGTACGGCCTCGGCCACTTCCTTTTTCTTCTGTCCCAACGGCTTGTTCTCGTAGCGGGCAAAGAACGCATCGACCCCATCCCAATGTTCGCCCTCAACGACGCCCGGCGCGATGGCGTTCACGTTGATGCCATGGCGGACAAGGTTCAGCCCGGCAGATTGCGTCAGGCTGATCACCGCCGCCTTGGAGGCGCAATAGACCGCAACCAGGGGTTCGCCGCGCCGCCCGGCCTGCGAGGCCATGTTGATGATCTTGCCACGCGTGCCAGTTTCGATCATGTGCCGCGCCACCGCTTGCAGCGTGAACAGAGTGCCGGCGACGTTGATATCGAACACGCGGGCATAGTCGGCGCGGTCGAGCTCGACGATCGGAGCCGCGCTGAAGATCGCGGCATTGTTGACCAGAATGTCGATGCCGCCGAAATGGGCGACGATTTTGGCGATGGCTTTGTCGATGCTCTCTTGCCGGGTCACATCCATATGCACCGCCAGCGCTGCCGCGCCTATCAGCTTTGCCGCGCTCCGGGCGCGGTCAATGTCGATGTCGCAGAGCGCGACCTGCGCGCCTTCGGCGACATAAGTGCGGGCGAATTCCAGCCCGATACCGCGTGCGGCCCCGGTGATCAGGGCGGTTTTTCCGGCGAGTCGTTTCATTCCTGGCGCAACCCCTTGTCGTCGAACCGGTGCAGATGCGCCGGATCGGGGGTCAGGAAGACGCGCGCACCGTAGGACAATTCCCTTTCGCCGCTGGCCCGCACGGTCAGCGGTTCTGGAAACGCATCGCATTTGACGTGAAAGAACGTGTCCGACCCCAGATGCTCGGACACGCCGACCGTACCGGGCCACGCCCCGTCGGTATCCGATATCGCGACATGTTCGGGCCGGATGCCGATGGTACGCGCGCCCAGTTTCTGCGCCTCGGGCCCTTCCAGAAGGTTCATTTTCGGAGAGCCGATGAAACCGGCGACAAAGGTGTTGCGCGGGGTACGGTACAGCTCCAGCGGGCTGCCGACCTGTTCGATCACTCCGGCCTGAAGCACCACGATCTTGTCGGCCATCGTCATTGCCTCGACCTGATCATGGGTCACATAGATCATCGTTGTCGCAAGGCGCTTGTGCAATTCGCTGATTTCCAGCCGCATCCCCACGCGCAGCGCCGCGTCGAGGTTCGACAGCGGCTCGTCGAACAGGAACGCCGCCGGTTCGCGCACAATGGCGCGTCCGATGGCCACGCGCTGGCGTTGACCGCCCGAGAGTTGTCCCGGACGCCGGTCCAGATAATCGGTCAGGTTCAGAACCTCGGCGGCCTGCGCAACACGCCGGTCCTGTTCGGCCTTGTCCAGCCCGGCCATGCGCAGCGGAAAGGCGATGTTCTTGCGTACCGACATATGCGGGTAAAGTGCATAGGACTGGAACACCATGGCCAGTCTCCGCTTGGCCGGGGGCATCGATGTGGCATCCTGCCCGTCGATCAGCATCTGCCCGCTGCTCACATCCTCCAGCCCCGCGATCAGCCGCAGAAGCGTTGACTTGCCACAGCCTGACGGGCCGACAAAGACCACGAATTCTCCATCGTTGATTGTCAGGTCCAGCGGCGGGATGACTTCGATGTCTCCAAACGTCTTGGCGACCCGCTTCATTTCGATTTGTCCCATCGTGTCAGTCCTTATTTCACTGCGCCGAATGTCAGGCCGCGGACGAGTTGTTTCTGGCTGAACCAGCCCATCACCAGGATCGGCGCGATGGCCATGACCGAAGCCGCGCTGAGCTTGGAATAGAACAGTCCTTCGGGGCTGGAATAGCTTGCGATGAAGGCTGTCAGCGGCGCAGCCTTGGCCGCCGTCAGATTGAGGGTCCAGAACGCCTCGTTCCAGGCCAGGATCACGTTCAGAAGAACGGTCGAGGCTATTCCGGGCACCGCCATCGGGGTCAGGACATAGAGAAGTTCCTCGCGCAGACCGGCGCCGTCCATCCGGGCGGCTTCCAGGATCTCGCCGGGGATCTCGCGGAAATACGTGTAGAGCATCCACACAATGATCGGCAGGTTGATCAGCATAAGCACCACCACCAGCCCGGTGCGCGTATCGAGCAACCCCAGCCTGATGAACATCAGGTAGATCGGATAGAGCACGCCCACCGCCGGCAGCATCTTGGTCGAGAGCATCCACATCAGGATGTCCTTGGTGCGCTTTGAGGGCACGAAAGCCATCGACCACGCCGCCGGAACCGCGATCAGCACGCCAAGCAGCGTCGACCCCAGGGCAATGATCACGGAATTCATGAAGTGCTTGAAATAATCCGACCGTTCCTGCACGACCTCATAGCTTTCAAACGTCCAGGCAGAGGTCAGGACTTCGAGCGGTGTGCGGATGGCATCGCCCTCGGCCTTGAAGGACAGGACCACGATCCAGAGGATCGGGAAGAAGATCAGCAGACCAACTGTCCAGGCGATGGCGGTATTCAGTGCCTTGCGGCGGGTTGTGACGGCGCGGGCCATTTTCCGTTCTCCTCACGCGTCCAGATTCTTGCCGACGATGCGCATCAGGAAGAAGGCAACGATATTGGCTAGAATGATTGCATAGACCCCGCCCGCAGACCCCAGCCCGACATTCTGGCTTTCCAGAACCCGCTGATAAATCAGGTATGTGAGCGTCTTGGTGCCAAAGGCGCCGGCGGTGGTGACAAAGATCTCGGCAAAGATCGACAACAGAAAGATCGTCTGGATCAACACCACGATGGTGATCGCGCGCGAGAGGTGCGGCAGCACGATGAACCAGAACCGGCTGAACCAGCCCGCCCCGTCCATCTCTGCCGCCTCGACTTGCTCGCGGTCCAGCGACTGGATCGCGGTCAGCAGGATAAGCGTGGCAAAGGGCAACCATTGCCAGGACACAATCATGATGAGCGACGGCAACGACGCCTGGCTGAGCCATTGCACGGGCTCGGCACCGAAGGCTTTCCAGAGATGGGCCAGAAATCCATTCACCGGGTCCATGAACATGTTTTTCCAGACCAGGCCCGACACGGTCGGCATGACGAAAAAGGGCGCAATGACCAGGATACGGACGACCCCCTGCCCCCACATCGGTTGATCGAGCAGGATCGCCAGCAGGATCCCCAGAAAGACGGTGATCACCAAAACGCCGCCCACGATGATCAGCGTGGTCGCAATCGCCGGCCAGAACGCGCTGGAGGTCACGAAGCGCACGTAGTTTTCGAACCCGACCCAACCCAGGTCACCGCCGCGCAAAGGCAGGTATTTCTTGAAAGAAAAGTAGAGCGTCATCGTCAGCGGCACCAGCATCCAGCCCAAAAGCAGGATCACGGCGGGGGCCATCATGATGCGCGCAGCAGATCGTGAATGCTGCGTGGCCATTGACATATCTCCTGTGTTCACGCGCGCCGCAAAAGTTCCCGGCGCCGATCCTCAGTTTCCGGGATCGGAAAGTCAGAGAGCGGCAAGACCGCTCTCTGACAAGGGAGGGACCCTAGCGATAGCCCGCGGCTTCCATCGCATCATTGGTCAAGGCCTGCGCCTTGGCCAAAGCCTCTTCCACGGTCTGCTGACCGGCATAGACCGCCGAGAACTCTTGGCTGACCTCGGTCGCGATTCCGGCAAATTCGGGGATCGCCACGAACTGGATACCGACATAGGGAACCGGCTTGACTGTCGGGTTCGTCGGATCGGCCGCGTTGATCGAATCCAGCGTCATCTTGGCAAACGGAACCTTCTGATATTCGGGGTTCTCATAGAGCGAAGTCCGCGCCCCCGGCGGGACGTTGGCCCACCCCTCCTTGGCCGCGACCAGTTCGATATACTCCTTCGAGGTCGCCCATTCGATGAACTGCTTGGCCGCCGCTTCCTTCTGGGTGCCCGCCGGCACTGCCAGCGCCCAAGCCCACAGCCAGTTCGACCGCTTGCCCATGCCGGTATCGGGCGCCAGCGCAAAGCCGACCTTGTCGGCAACCGTCGAATCCTTGGGGTTGGTCACGAACGAGGCCGCCACGGTTGCGTCGATCCACATGCCGCACTTGCCCTGCTGGAACAGCGACAGGTTCTCGTTGAAGCCGTTGGTGGCATATCCCGGAGGTCCGGCTTCGGTCATCAGATCGACAAAGAAGTTGAGCGCATTGGCCCATTCCGGCTGATCGAACTGGGCATTCCAGTCCTCGTCGAACCAGCGCGCGCCAAAGGAGTTCCCGGTGACCGTGATAAAGGCGCCGCCTTCACCCCAACCGGCCTTGCCGCGCAGGCAGACACCGTTGATTTCATTGTCGCGGTCGGTCATCGCGATCGCCGCCTGGCGAATGAAATCCCAGGTCGGTGCCTCGGGCATCGTCAGCCCGGCCTTTTCCATCAGGTCGGTGCGGTACATGACCATCGAGCTTTCGCCATAGAACGGCGCGGCGTAGAGCGTACCCTCATGGCTGAGCCCGCCACGCATCGCCGGCAGGATGTCGTTGACATCATAGGCATCCGACAGGTCGTCGAGCGGCACCAGCCAGCCATTGGCACCCCAGATCGGGGTTTCGTACATACCGATGGTCATGATGTCGAACGCGCCACCCTTGGTGGTGATGTCGGTGGTAACACGCTGACGAAGAACGTTTTCCTCCAACGTCACCCATTCGACCTCATGACCCGTCTTGGCCGTGAAGTCATCGGTGTAGCCCTGCATGCGGATCATGTCACCGTTGTTAACGGTCGCAATCGTGATGGTATCGGCAAATGCACCGCTGGTCGCCAAGAGCGACATGGCCGTCGCCGCACCAAGTGCGTTTCGGAAATACATACGAGTCCTCCCTCTCGTGAGTTTGTCGTTTCACGATAAGAAATCAGATTGCCTCTCGTCAATTTATTTTTTTACGCGCGTAAATTTAGTGATTTCTTTTCTTATCAAAGCATTACGCTGATGCGCGCATGATCAGCTCTCCGTTGAACAGCCTCGTTTCGCGAGCAGCTCCCCGTTCTCCCGATTCGATCAGGGACAGGATCGTCTCGACGCTGGTCGTCGCGATCGCAGAATAATTGTGCGAAACCGTCGTCAAGGTTGGGCAGGTATAGCGCGAGAACGGGTGGTTGTCGTGACCGGCCACCCGCAGCGAACAGTCCGGCCCCCGCCCCACACTCACCCTCAATTCATAGGCTGCGGCAAGGAAACCTATGGCCAGTCGATCATTGCTGCAAAACACCGTGTTTGTGGCCAACCGCCCCGCAGAGATCACCCGCAGACCTTCTTGATACCCGATCTCTTCCAGATCCCAGCCCTCACCTGCGGCCTGGATCATATGCGGCGTCAGGCCCATCTGCTCCATGCCCTCGATATAGGCATTGCGACGCTTGTTGGCATTCGGGTTCGGCGGCGTGCGCATCTCGAAAAAGACCGGAGGTTCTCCGGACCTTGTCAGGTATTCCAGCATGATCTTAGTGGCCTGGGCATTGTCGTGACCGATGAATGCCTCGCCCACCCCCTCGATATTGGCGTCGAAATTCACGGTCGGAACGCTCTTGCAGAAGGCTTCGATCGCCCGCCTATCCGATGCCCGGCCCAGTGGCGCGAGCAGCACCCCCGCCGGCTTGATCGAGCGCAGGGAGTCGAGATTGCCGACCTCAAGCGCCGGATCGCCATGAGATGACAAAAGGATCGGGCGGAACCCGGCTTCGATCACGAGCGTCTCGATCCGGCGCGCAATCTCCGCAAAGAAAGGATCCGCCAGATAGGGCACCACAATGCCGATATTCTTGGTCAGTTTCCGGTTCTGGTTAATGGCGAAAATGTTGGGCCGGTAGTCGCAGGTTTCCAGCGCCCTCTCGATCTTCTCACGCGTCGAGGGGCGTACACTCTGAGGATCGTCGAAATATTTCGACGCCGTGGGCCGCGAGACACCGCTATGCGCAGCAAACTCTTCCATGTTCCGGATCTTGTGCTTGCTCATCTGCGCCGACCTCTCAAACTTTCTGAAACTTAACAATTTATTACCGCGCGCAAAAAATCAAATGCATTTCCGCATCGATGCAGCATTGTTGCAGAACTCTCGCTCTGAAGGATTCACTTGATGAATCCATGCGTTTAGACGGATGGCATGAGCAAGCCCAGGCCCGCCCGCAACCACACGACGAATTGGTCCGCCTAAAACGCTGCGCTCCGCAAGCGCGGGTCTCTGATGGGCTGGCTTGACAAGGAGATGGCGTGGCACGCACCGCATGAAGGCCGTCCGGGCCGCCCCGCGGTCTTCTCGGAAGCGGCAATCCAGTTCTGCTTGTCGATCAAGGTGCTGTTTAAGCTACCGTTCAGTCAGACCGCCGGGATGGCAGCAAGCCTCCTGCGCCTGGCCGGGCTTGATTGGCCGGTTCCGGATTACTCGACGCTATGCCGGAGGCAGAAGACCCTGCAGGTGCAGATCCCATATCGCCGCGCCGACGGGTCACTGAACCTGTTGGTGGACAGTACCGGGATCAAGTTCCTCGGCGATGGCGAATGGCAAGCCCGCAAGCATGGTGTCCAGGGGCGACGCCAATGGCGCAAAGTACATTTGGCCATGGACACGGTCACATCCGATATCCGCACGGTCGAGTTCACCCTCAGCCGAGATGGCGACAGCCCTGTCCTGCCTGATCTACTGGACCAGATAACCGACGACGAAGAGATCGGCACCGTGACCGCTGATGGTGCCTATGACACGCGCCGGTGCCACAGCGCGATCCTCGAGCGCGACGCGGTCCCGATCATTCCGATCCGCAAGAACGGTCGATTATGGAAGGAAGACTGCCCGGCCGCATGCGTCCGCAACCAAACCCTGCGCGCCACCCGATACCATGGCCGAGCCTTCTGGAAGCGCTGGGCGGGCTATCACGCCCGGGTCGGGTCGAAGCGAAAATGCGCCGCCTGAAAGCATTCGGAGAACGCATCGCCGCCAGAGACCCCGACCGCCAGACGGCCGAAATCCACATCCGCATCGCACTCGTGAACCGCTTCAACGCCTTCGGCACCGCCGAGATCGTTCGCGTCGCCTGACGTCAATGGGGTAAGGGGCCAGCGCGCCTCAAGCCCAAGTTCTGCAACAATTCCGGGCCGCTGTGAAAATACCTAAATGGATCGCGTTTGGGCATGGAAAGGAGCTACAAGCCGCCCTCCCCGCCTCAACCAGATTCCTTCTGACAAGACCCACCGTACATCTCAAGGGCAAAGACCCCATCCTTCTGGCCAAGGAGCATCTATTTCGACAGCGGTATCGGGCACGCCTACGTCTTTGGCTAGGAGCAGGATGCCATGGTTCTGAGTGTTTGCTGGAAGCCCGGTTAACGTCTATCTGGTGCTTTCATTGACCATTTTGATCAGTTCCGCCCGCACCCAACGCATCATCGGGTTGGTATGGGTACGAGGGTGCCACCAGATCGAGACGTCATAGGCGGGCAGATCGAAATCGAGTTCGATCTGCCTGAGCGGTGCGCCCTGAAGGATCCTGAGCATGGGCAAGGGCATCAGCCCGACCATGTCCGAACCTTTCAGCACATCGGGCAGCGAGGCAAAGGACGACAGAACCGTGACGATCCTGCGTTCTTCCTTGAAGCGGCGCTGGCTGCGCTCGAAATACCGTCGGATGACGCCCGTGCCTGTGGGCGAGACATCGATCTGTGGCAGCGCAAGGAAGTCATCAAGCGAAAGCCTGTCAGGGATCGTTGTATTGGCCGCATCGGCCACGCATACAAACGGGTCGGATATGGTTTTTTCGTGATGAAGGTTGGCAAAGGGAAAGGCTGCGCTCACCACCATATCGACCATGCCCTCATCAAGGATTTGCTGGGGATAGAGTGAGCCGACGCTCCTCAATTCGACACAAAGGTTGGGCGCGGCTTCCCGCATGCGCCGAATGAAAGGCATCCCGACGGTCGCCTGTACATAATCGTTGGCGCCGATCTTCAGCCAACCACTCACGGTTTGTGGTTCAAAGGGCCCTTGTGGGTGATAAAGCGCATCGAGCGAAGCGATGATGTCCTGAAGCTTGAGCGAGAGATCATTTGCATAAGGCGTCAGATGCATGCTGTTGCCTCTGCGGACCAGAAGCGGATCGCCAAAGGTTGCGCGCAGGCGCGTGAGCGCCTTGCTCACGGTGGGCTGGGTCACATTCAACAGCTCGGCTGCGCGCGTCACGCCTCCTGTATGAAGCAACGCCGCGAGCGAAATCAGCTGGTTAAGATCCTGGCGCTGAAGGTTGGTCAGTTCGACATCGCTCATGTTCGGGCTCCTTTCTGCCAAGACATTCCAAATTGGAATGTATGAAATAGCTTTGCCATTATCGCATAGGAATGACCCTGATGCTAGTTTCTCACCAAACATGTGCGGCCACGCGGCCCAGAGGGGACATTCATGGATTTTCAACTCAGTGAAGAACAGGCGCAACTGCAGGACATGGCGCGCAGATTTGCGCGCGAGAATCTCGCGGAGCTGGCACGCGATCTGGAACGGCGCGAAGAGGCGCTGCCTGACGAATGGATGCGCCGCTACGCCGAGATGGGCTTTCTGGGCATCAACCTGCCCGAAGAATACGGCGGGCAGGGCATGTCGCATCTTGATGCCGTGCTAGTGCTGGAAGAGTTCAACAAGCTCGGCAGCGTTGTCGCGCTTCCCATATTCGAATCCTGCTTTGGCCCGACGCTGGCGATCTGGCGCAATGCAAGCGAGACGCTGAAGCAAAAGGTTCTGCCTGCCGTCTGCCGTGGCGAATTGATCGTCGCGGTTTCGATGAGCGAGCCAAATGCGGGCTCAGCCCTGACCGACTTGACCACCAAAGGGGTGATCGACGGCGACGAGGTCGTTCTGAACGGACAAAAGCGCTGGTGCTCGGGCGCGGGCCATGCCGGGGGGTATCTGGTCTATTGCCGTCTGGCCGACAAACCGGGCGCGGCGGGGATCGGTGCGGTCTATCTCGAAAAGGATACGCCCGGCCTCAGCTTCGGCAAGCGCGAACATCTGATGGGGTTCCGTTCGGTACACCATGCCGACATCTTCCTGGATGATGTCCGGGTGCCCTTGGACAACATCGTTGTGCCTGCGGGCGGGTTCAAGGCGCTGATGGAAAGCTTCGGGCTTGAGCGCTGTGGAAACACCACGATGTCGCTCAGCCTTGCGCAATCGGCCTTCGATGATGTGGTCGAATACATTAAGGAGCGCCGCGCCTTCGGGCGGCCGCTGGACGACTTCCAGGCGGTGCAGCTCAAGGTCGCCGAGATGAAGATTAAGCTCGATGCAAGCCGCATGCTGCTCTATCGCGCAGTTTGCAATGCGGGCGCTGATTTCCCCGACAGCGGTGAGGCCTCGATTGCCAAGTGCTTCGCCAATGAGATCGTACGCGATGTCTGCGTCACCTCGATGCAGCTGATGGGCGGCTATGGCTATTCCACCGAATACCCGATGGAACAGCGGGTGCGCGAAAGCTTTGGCTGGGGCCTCGCCGGCGGCACGATGGACATTCAGAAGACCAACATCGCAGCCGCAGTGATGGGCCGGCGCTATGATCAGCGGAGAACCTGAGCGGATGCGCCGCGATCTGCAAAGCGAGATCAAGGTAAGCCGCGAAGGCTTTGTCGGCATCGTCGAGATCGACCGCCCGCCGCTGAATTTCTTCGACGTCACTTTGGTCGACACCTTGCTTCAGCAGTTGCAGGCGCTGGATACCGATCCCGACTGCCGCGCCATCGTGTTGGCGGCGGCGGGCAAGGTGTTCTGTGCCGGGGCTGATTTCGGCGGCGGGATCGATCCTGACAAAGGTGTCGAGATCGCCAAGGCGCTTTACGGCAATGCAATCGCGCTGTTCGAGATTGCCACACCTATCGTTGCCGCTGTCCAGGGCCCGGCGATTGGCGGGGGTCTTGGCCTTGCCCTCACGGCTGATTTCCGGGTGGCAAGCGAGGCTGCGCGCTTTTCTGCCAATTTCGCGGTTCTAGGGATGCATTGTGGTTTTGCGATCAGCACGACACTGCCCCGGCTTGTCGGGCAGAATGCAGCGGCGATGATGCTTTATACCGGGCGGCGGCTGACCGGGTCTCAGGCCCATGAGATCGGGCTGGCAGACCAGCTTGTTGCCCAGGGACAAGAGCGTGCCGCCGCGCTTGCGCTGGCCACCGAGATCGCCACGAACGCACCGATTGCCGTGCAGGACATGCGCCGCACGCTGCGCCGGGGCCTGGCCGAGGATGTGCACCGAGCGTTGGAGCATGAACTGGTACAGCAGCGCATTCACATGACAACAGCCGATTTTCGCGAAGGCATCCGTGCTGCATCAAAGCGCGAAACGCCTGCGTTTGTGGGCAAATAGGAGGGAAACACCGTGAGTACGCGCAATCTTCAGGGACCGCTCGCTGGCTTCAGGGTGATTGACCTCACTCGAGTCTATGCCGGGCCGCTCTGCACGCAGACGCTTGCCGACCAAGGCGCCGATGTCATCAAAGTCGAACCGCCCGTTGGGGACGAGACCCGAAACTGGGGCACGAAACTGGACGAGGATCGCTCGACCTATTTCAACGGGCTGAACCGCAACAAGCGGTCCGTGGCGCTCGATCTGAGCAAGAAGGCGGGCCGCGAGGCCCTCCTCAAGCTGCTCGATGGCGCCGATGTCCTGATCCACAACTTCAAGCTGGGCACCCTGCCCAAATGGGGTCTGGGTTACGAAGAGGTGCTGTCCAAGCGCTTCCCGCGTCTTGTGCAATGCACGATCACGGGGTTTGGCAACAAGGGACCGTTGGCCGGGATGGCCGGCTATGACGTGGCCGTTCAAGGCTTTGTCGGGCTGGCCTCGATCAATGGCGAGGCCGGCAGCGACGGAACCAAGATCGGCCTGCCGCTCATTGACCATGCCACCGGTCTTTCGGCGGTGAACGCGATCCTGATGGCGCTGCTGGAGCGCGGGCAATCTGGCAAGGGCCAGCACGTAGGTGTGAGTCTCTACAACACCGGACTGACAATGCTGCATCCTGCCGCGGCAGGCTGGATGGCCACCGGCAAGATCCCGCGCCCCACGGGCAACACGGAACACTGGGTGGCACCCTATGGCGCCTATACTTGCGCCGATGGCAAGGTGTTCACGGGCGCGGGCAATGACCGCTCATTCGCCAAGCTGATGCGTGTGTTGGGCGCACCCGAAGCGGCAGAAGACCCCCGATTCAAGACCAACGCCGACCGTGTGAAGAACCGCGAGGCGCTGGATGCGGCGATCACCACCTGCACGCAGGACCGGTCTTCCAACGATGTGGCGATGGAAATTCTCGAGGCCGGGCTGGCGGCGGGGCCGTTCCTCAACCTTGAGCAGGTCTTCAACCACCCGCAGGTCGAAGCCAACGAGATGCTTATCGACACGCCCGAATATCATGGCACGGGGCTGCCGATGACCTTCTTGCGCACGCCGGGCGCCTTTGACGCGCCACCGCCGCATTTTGCGGCACATACCGATGAAGTGTTCGCCGAGGTGGGTTTGGCCGCGGAAGACATCGCGCGGCTCGTGGCCATGGGCGGTATCGTCCGAAAGCGCAACGCGATTGTCGCTGAGCCAAGAAAGAGCGCATGATGGAGAGGCCGCTCGATCATGAGCTTTGGCTAGACATCAACGGCGGTGTCGCATGGCTTGAGATCAATCGCCCCGAGCGTATGAACGCTTTGGCGCCCGAGGGCTTTCAGGCCCTGTCGTCGCTGGCCGAAGAGGCAGAGGCGCGAGAGGACGTGCGCGTGATCGTCTTCTCTGGTGCAGGCGGGCGCGCCTTTAGCGCAGGAATTGACGTCAAGGCCATCATGGCCAAGGGCGAAACGCGCTTTCCCGCGCCGATGAAGGGCGATGCACGCAATCCGTTCGAGCGCATACTTGAGATCAACAAGCCAACCATCGCCTGCCTTGAGGGCGTGTGCATGGGCGCGGGCGCTGATCTGGCCATGGCCTGTGACCTGCGCCTTGCCGCCGATACCCTGCATCTGGCCAGTTCCGAGGCCAAGGTGGGCATGGGGGCGCATTTCGCCTCGGTGATCCTGCCGCGTCTGGTCCCGCGCGCGCTGGCGCTTGAACTGCTCTATACGGGCCGACCGATGACGCATCATGAGGGCCTGGCACATGGCTTTTTGAACAGCGTGCTGCCTGCGGATGAAATCCGCGAGGCGGTGCGCAGTCTGGCATCAACCATCGCCGCCAACGCGCCTCTGACCGTGCGGCGCTGCAAGGAGGCTTCGACCAAATCCATGGGGTTGCCGCTCGCGGCGGCGCTGCGGCTCAACGTCGGGCCGGACCCCTACACCAGCGAAGATCGTATCGAAGGCATGACCGCCTTCATTGAAAAACGGCCACCGAACTTCATGGGCCGATAAACACCTGAATGGGAGGAAACCAAATGGGTATCATGAACAACATCTTTCGCGCTGGTGTCGTCGCACTGGCCATGAGCGCAGGCGGTGCAGCTTGGGCCGACACGGTCACATTGCGCATGGCCTCCTACCTGCCGCCCGAGCATTTCGGCACCAAGCTGATCATCAACCCTCTGATTGCGAAGATCAATGAATATACGGGCGGCACTGTTCAGGTAGAAAACTTTCCCGGTGGGCAGCTCGCCAATGCGCCCGGCACGCTCAACGCCGTTAAGAGCGGCATTGCGAATATGGGCTTTGTTGGCGTCGGCTATGTGGGCGATGCCATGCCGCTGTCGACCATTGCGGAACTGCCGGGGGCGTTCTCGGACCTTGAAAAGGGCCACGCCGCCTACTGGCAACTGGTGCAGGACAAGCTGGTTGACGCAGAGTTTCTACCCAACAAAGTGCGTCCGATCATGATGAACCTGCTGCCGCAGACGCAGCTTGTTCTGACCAAGACCATTGAGATCAACAGCCTGGCCGACCTTGCGGGTCTCAAGATCCGCGTCCCCCACGCGACGGCGGGCGATGCGATCTCGGCGCTGGGCATGGTGCCGGTCGAAATGCCGGTCAGCGATCTCTACCTCGCGCTTGAGCGTGGCACGGTCGATGGGGCGATCAACCTGACGGCCTCGGTTCCCTCCTACAAGCTTGAAGAGGTGGCCAAGGCGGTGACGACCAACCTGTCGATGGGCTCTATCGGGTTCTTCCTGGTGATCGCCGAAAGCGACTGGCAAAAGCTAACCCCCGAGCAGCAAGAGCAGGTGGCGCGCGCAGGAGCCGAGGTTGGCACCGCCAGCAGCGCGACCTTCGTCAAGGTCAATGCCGGGTCCGAAAAGAAGCTGACCGAAGCAGGCATGACCATGATCACCGTGCCCGAAAGCGTTGTGGCCGAGATCGACGCGGCCCTGGCGTCGATCGGTGAAAACTGGGTCGAGACCGTGGGCGCGCGCAACCCGATGGCCGCCGAGGTTTCGGCCGCTTACAGCGCGCTTCTGGCGGCGCAGCAGTAAGACATCTTTATCACCCCGGCGCGGTCCAGTCAGCGCGCCGGCGGTCGCATCACCACAAGAAGGAAAGCGCAGATGCGCAAGATGCTGTCACTCTTAGAAAAGGGGCTTTTGGCTGTGGCGACGGCTGGTCTCTTGCTGATGATGCTCTCGATCACGGTTGATGCCATGGGGCGCCACCTGTTCAACAGCCCGTTGCGCGGGAACTTCGAGATGACGAGTCTGTATTTTATGGTCATCCTCGTTTTCGCGACCTTGTCATCCAACTATGCGCAAGGCGTGCATGTGCGACTGGATGTGGTTTCCGACGGGCTGAAACGCCGGTTCGGCAAGAACTACACGCGGGCCACGGCCTTGATTTGCCTGCCGGTCTTTGGGTTGTTCACGTGGTATGCCTGCATCGAGGCGGTCGCCAAATTCCAACATCTGGAAACCCGGATGGGCGCCATCCCGTTTCCGATTTATCTCAGCTATGTCTGGGTCGCTCTTGGCACGGTGACGCTTACACTTCGCCTTGTTCTCGACATCGTGTGGCCGCTCGACATTGACGATGATGCAGCCCATGGCAGTGGGGAAACCTCGTCATGACCGCGATTACAATTGCGCTTCTCGGCTTCGGCCTGCTCTTGCTTTTCCTGCTTATCGGGCTGCCGGTTGCCTTTTCCATCCTGATGGCAGGTGTTGCGGGCATCTGGATGACGGTCGGGTCCGGCCCCATCGCCGGGGTGCTGGCCCACACGCCGTATGAGCATGTGGCGAGCTATACGCTCTCCAGCGTACCGCTCTTCATCCTGATGGCCGAGTTGCTGAGCGCGGGGCGATTTACATCGGATCTGTTCAACATCTCGCACCGCTTTCTCGGGCATCTACGCGGGGGGATCTCCTATGCGACGGTCGCGGGTGGCGTTCTGCTTGCCGCCATGTCCGGGTCGTCCACGGCGGCGGCCAGCACCTTGGCCTCGGTCGCCTTTCCAGAAATGCGGCGCTATAACTACGATCCGCGTTTCTCGGCGGCACTCCTGTCCATTGTCGGCACGCTGGCGATCATGATTCCGCCCTCTATCGGGTTGATCCTCTATGGCGTTTTTACCGAAACCTCGGTTGGCCGGTTGCTGCTTGCCGGGTTCATCCCCGGCGCACTGACCGCTGTGGGCTTTGCGCTGACCATCTTTATCTTGGTGCGGCGCAACCCGGACTATGCCCCGCAAACCGCCGCCCGAGCGACGACCCGCGAACGCTGGCAATCTGTCGCCACGGCTTGGCCCGTGATCCTCCTGCTGGTCGGGATGGTCTTTGCACTATACTCAGGGATCATCACGGCAACGGAAGTAGGCGCTGTCGGCGCGTTTGCGGCGCTGGTCATCGGCTTGCTCATGGGCCGCGTCGGCTTTGCAGGCATCTGGGCCGCAGCTGCGCGCGCGGCGCGCTCCAGCGCGATGATCCTGACGATCGTGGGCTTCTCAGCCGTTATCGGCGTCTTCATGGCGCTCAACGGAACGACGAACCTGCTGCTCAATCTCATCGCGGAAAGCGGGCTGCCTAACTGGGCGGTGCTTGGTCTGGTCTTGCTCCTCTTGCTGGTTCTCGGCTTTTTCCTTGATCAACTCGCTATTCTGATCCTGACCTTGCCTGTCGTTTTCCCGCTCATGACGCAACTGGGATATGACCCTGTCTGGCTTGGCGTGATCTTTGTGAAAACAGCCGAAATAGGGCTGATCACCCCGCCCATGGGCATGAACGTGTTTGTCGTCGCCGGGGTGACGCGTATGCCTGTGACCGAGGTCTTCAAAGGTATCTGGCCGTTTGTGGTGACAGAGCTTGTCGTTCTCGCTCTCTTGGTAATGCTGCCACAACTAGCCTTGTGGTTCCCAGCCTTCATCTATGGATAAGACGCATATGAATGTTGGTCGCATTGATTGTCTATTGGATGAATAGCTGCTTTTCAGGACGCTGCGACCGGATGGTGTAAGCTCATCATTAGTGGCTTTGATCAGCTATTGTCTGAGGTCCCCCTAGGGTCAGGATGCATTGATTTCGGTCGCACGGCGTGATTCACGGCTCAGAAAATGGAGCGGTGACATGAGCGACCTTTACTGGCTGACTGACGCGCAGATGGCCAAGCTCGCCCCTTTCTTCCCGAAGTCGCACGGCAAGCCGCGAGTTGATGATAGGCGGGTTCTGAGTGGGATTATCTTCATCAATCGCAATGGGTTGCGCTGGCGGGACGCGCCTGCCGCCCATGGTCCACACAAGACGCTCTACAGCCGGTGGAAACGTTGGAGCGAGAAAGGAATTTTTGCGCGGATGATGGCGGGGTTGGCTACGAAACACGGTGAGAAGACGACCGTGATGATCGATGCAACATACCCGAAGGCACATCGAACGGCGACCAGCATGGCCGCCAAAAAAGGGGGCGCGCTCGCCTGATCGGTCGCACCAAGGGCGGCATGAACACCAAGCTTCATGCCATCTGTGACAGCCAGGGACGACCGCTCGATCTGTCCGTCACCGCCGG